>JASLBO010000361.1 GCA_030146605.1 Sphingomonas sp.
ACTGGCTTGTCGTCCTGGCTGGCTTCACACCGCTCGCGCCGACGCGCCTCCCTGAGCGAGATGTAGCCCTCATGCAGGGTGACAGCGCCCCGCGAACCGACGCTGATGAACACCTTGCCGCCCTTCCGCTTCGGGCACCGCTCATGCTCCCAGCTATGAAAGGTCTCACCGGTCGGCAACACCACGACCTCGGGCCATCCGGCTGCGCGATAGCCATCGGCTTTCGCCTCGATGGCAGCGGTCTGCACAGACCAGAAAGAGGCACTGTCCACGAAGAAGCGCTCCTCACCGAACAGGTCGGAGACGATCTCGCCCTCATAGCCTGCCACGTCGAACAGCGCTGCGCTGACCGGGATCGATGCACCGCCGAACAGCCACGCCTTGAGTTGGTGGCCGGTCGGGCAATGCGCCTCCGCGTCGTCCAACAACGCCAGCCAGCCGCGCTGCCGCGCCTTGGACGCGAGGGTCAGATGCCGCACCGTCGCGATATCGATGTCGACCTTGCGGTAGAGCGCCCGGATGCGGGGCAGCAGATTGCCCAGCGCCAGCGTCCTCTTCACCTGCAACTCGGTCAGCCCGAAGGTCAGCGCAATGTCCTCGGGCGACCGCCCCTCGCGTACCAGCCGCGTGAAACTCTCCCACAGATTTACCTCATCGGGGTCCAGCCGAGCGACATTCTCGATCAGCGAGGCTTCTAGAGCCGCCGCGTCGTCGCCCGCCGCCATGATCGCGCAAGGCAGGGGCTCATCATCTCCACTCTCCGCCGCAACCGCCAGCGCCGCGTGGTAACGCCGCTTGCCAGCCACGATCTCGAACCGATCCTCGCCCTCTGAAGGCCGCACGATCAGCGGGACCAGCACGCCTCGCGCCCGGATCAAGGGCAGGATGTGCGAAAGGGTCCGGCTTGCCTTGGCGCGCATGTTGGCAGCCGAAATGCAGAGTTTGGCGGTGTCGATGTGCTTGAGTTCCATCTTCCTTACTCCTCAAACCACCGCAACCGGCGCCGGAATGGCAGGGGTGGGCGGCAGGAGCGGACCGGCAGTTCCGCTTGAGCGGCGGGATGCACCCGAAGGGGCCAACGCAGTGCCGCACCCGAGGCTTACCTCGGGTTGCAGCCCGCCGCGGCGGGACTAGAGGGTAGCGACGCCCACCCCCCGCCAGATCGAGTGCCGGAGGCCAACGCCGTCGCGCGCCAACGCGGCGTCCGCAGCCACTGCGCGCCAGCGCACTCAATAAAGCCGCACTCTCGAATATGGCCGGCCGGCGCGGCGGCGTGCGCGCCGGCCTGTGGGCCAGCCGCCGCCGCGCCCTCGGGCCGGATCGAGTGTGTCACGCGGAAAGCAAAGGCGCGCGGTCCCTGGCGGTTTCGCAGAAGTCCGTCAGAGCACGCTCAATCGAGATCGCGTTCCATTGTCGGCGCAGCCGGCTGGATGGGTCGTCCGTGCCCATCCTGCGTCAGCGATCGCAACCCGAATGGGCCGAGACGCAAAAGCGGCTCGGCGACGCGCCAGCGGCGTAGAGCGCGGTCACGCGTAGCGTGAGACGCCCTGACACTTCACCCCGAAATCCCGAAACTACACCGGCCTGGTCTTGTCCCGTTGGCAGCCACAACGACCCCCAGCAAGCGCTTCAGCTCCATCGCCTAACATGCGCCGCCACTCCATTCTTGCCGAGGGAGCGCCGCCGCAACGCACTTCATACAAGTTGATACCAATGCAGACCGATACCCCCGATCGTATCCTCCGCCTGAAATCCGTCCTCGATCGCACCGGCCTTTGCCGCTCGCCCATTTATCGCAAGATGGAGAAGGGCAGCTTTCCGCCGAACGTCCAGATCAGCACGCGTTGCGTGGGGTGGCGCGAGTCCGCGATCGAGGCGTGGATGCGTAATCCGATGTTCTATGCGGTGGACGATAATCGCTCTCGATGACGGCTACGCGCCCTTATTGTGTTGAAAAAGTCTGCGCGCGAAGTTTTCGTGCGCAGCGGTGCACGAATTGAATCGGTTCGGCCTCATCATTGATTCGAACATGCGCACCGTAAGTATTTATAGTTCTAATGTTTCGCGGCGTTTTCAAAGACCGACTTTGTCAACACAATACGCCCTAGTTGCGGTCGTACAGTTATGCCGCGGACGTCCTTGAAAGCCGACGTCTGTTCAGGTTGCGCACGAATGTGCGGACGCTTCGAATCCTCGGCCATTGACCGTGCTCTTCCTCACCTGCGACCGCACGGTCGTGCGCAGTCAGCTCTGGGCTATGCAGATCTCGATGCTCGATGTCGCGAGGCGCGAGGCGCGAGGCGCGAGGATCCAGCGAGACGCGCCACCCTGTCGAGCGTTCGATATCAGTGTCTATCGACCGCCGCATATCGGAGCGGGGTTCCGAAAAGCCAGTTGATCATCGCTTGGGTGAGCAGTCCGAGGGCGGCCAACCACGCCGACAGTTCAAGCACGAGTATCGCCGGGGGCAATTCGATCGTCTTCGGCCATCCGTAGAGATACACAATAAATGCGAGTGTCGATGCGATCGCGGCAGTCGCGCCCCCGATCTGTATCGCCAGCAGGCGGGCTACCCGAGGAAGGTAGTCGTTCAAGGCGAGCCGTCTGTTCAGAGAGCATTCCCGGATCCAGCGAAAATAGCCAGAGCTCACCAGCAGGGCGCTAGCCACCGCGAGCAGGGGCACCGTATTCTTCCACGCATGGAAGGCAAAGTCCCCAAGATTGCGATATGATACCGTCTTGCCGCTGCCGAACAGCGCCATGAGCAGGTCGCCACCCAGAGTGAGACTACAGATCGCAGCCAAAGCGAGCAGGGCCAACACAAGCAGATAGGAAGCTGATACGATATGCTCCCGCCCGGGGTACCCAGCCTGCTCAATCTTCTCGACCGCCTCGTTGGCGGCCTCCGTATCGCGGGTCATGATCCAGCGCATCAACGCAATCCGCTGATCGACTGCCATCCGGCGCGAAAAGCGCTCGGCTACAGAGAAATATCTCAGATGCGCTAGCAGGTAATTCGGGCGGAAGGGCAAATCTACGTTGACGATGTCCGGTATTTGCTCGGAAAATCCAGGCCGGTCGGGTCGACCGGCAAAGAAGCGCCTGACATCACCAGAAACAGGATCCTGCAAAGCCCTTAAGTTCACCCAGCGGCACGAGTTGGGGAAAGATCTTTTGGCTCTCGGCTTGCGGTCGGTTGCGGTCGCGACAATGCGCGGCCAGATTGCCGCGAACTTGTTCAGCGGACTTCCATAAGTGAGGAATCCGCGCAGCCTGGCGAACAATTCCGGCCGATTTACAAGATCCTCGTATTCCAGCCAGGCCGGTCGCGCTGGCATCATGTCGGGTATCTCGGAAGGAGGGCGTTTGTCGCATCCCTGGTCGCGCTTGAGATGTTCGGGCAACCCCCGCCAGGCTTCTTCGCTGAGATAATTGGGCAAGGTGTGGCCGATTTCCGTTATCCCGTTATAGCCGAGCACGGTCCCTAGGCTGTGGGCTACGATGTACCAGCGATCGAGATCTTGCCGGGCCCCCATGCCCACCAACTCCCTAACCATTCGACGCCGGATCGCGACCCGCCGGGGGTGACCTGGATCGGAAAGTTCGGTGGCTCCAGGCGAGGCCCTCTCTTCATAGGTGCGAACGTCCCCCACATAGCTGACGAGCAATGTTGGAGAGGGCGTCTGCTGCAGCGCAGCACTGAAGAGGCGCTTCAAGATCATCCAGCTGACGGCAACAAAGATCGTCGAAAACGAAGCCATTGCGAGCCTCGCCCTGGCCAGGCACTCGGCGCCGAATCTGCCGGCGACAGCATCCGGCAGTCTAACGAGCTTGGACGCATTCTTGTTGAACGCCTTCCCCTCCCGATCTGTCTTTGTCTTCTCGAGGTCGGCGGCATCCAGCTCGCGATAAATCGGAGCGCACCACTGCCCCAGACCCCAGAGCCAGAATCCGAGCGAGTCTGCAATGCCGGTCCGGGCACCAAGGTCGGCCCACCAGACTTCGTGGCAATCGAACACAAGGTTACGTCGGTCACTAACGAGCGTCAGCGTAACTGGGGTAAGTCCCTGGGGGTGCGTGCCGCCGGGCTCGATTTTCCAGTCCGGCGTCCGATCGAGGATGGTACAGGCAAACTTTTCGCCATCCTCACCCGATTGTTTCATCAGTTCGGCAAATTCCGTCACGGACGCCCGAAGATGGTCGAAGCGCTTTTGCTCCCCGATGCCATGCACGAAAAGGAGACCTACTCGCTCCTGCTCTGGCGTCCCGCTATCCATCCAGAATCCCCCTGCCGTCGTGTGTGGAAACGCCAACCAATTCTTTTCGCAATTGTTGAAAGAAAACTACAAGCGCCCGCGACTCGCGCGCGCGAAAGTCAAATGTGAGGCCGTCCAGACGTCGCC
>JASLBO010000369.1 GCA_030146605.1 Sphingomonas sp.
GGGCAGGGGAGAGGGGGATATCGCCCCCGTCTCGCACTTGCCCCTCTCCCCGACCCTCTCCCCGCAAGCGGAGAGAGGGAGAAGAAGATGGACACGAACGCACTGTTCCGCCTCGACGGCCGCATCGCGCTGATAACCGGCGGGTCGCGCGGCATCGGACGGATGATCGCCGAGGGCTTCGTCGCGCAGGGCGCGAGGGTCTATGTCTCGTCGCGCAAGGCCGAGGCTTGCGAGGAGACCGCCGCCGCGCTCGGCGACCATTGCATCGCTTTGCCGCACGACATCTCCACCGTCGATGGCTGCCGCGCGCTTGCCGAGGACCTCGCCGCCCGCGAATCCCGGCTCGACATCCTCGTCAACAATGCGGGTGCCGCCTGGGGCGAGCCGTTCGAGACCTTCCCCGAAAAGGGCTGGGACAAGGTGATGGACCTCAACGTCAAATCACCCTTCTTCCTCACCCAGGCGCTGCACGGCCTGCTCAAGGCCGGCGGCTCGGCCGAACGCCCCGCCAAGGTGATCAACATCACTTCGATCGACGGCCAGCGGCTCAATCCGTGGGAGACCTACAGCTATCACGCCTCCAAATCGGCGCTGATCTATCTGACCAAGCGCATGGCCGCGCGGCTGGTGCGCGATCACATCAACGTCACCTCGATCGCTCCCGGCGCCTTTGACAGCGACATGAACAAGGCCGCGCGCGATCACGGCGACGCGGTCTCGAAAGCGATCCCGGCGAAGCGCATCGGCAGCGAAGAGGACATGGCCGGCACCGCGATCTACCTCGCCAGCCGCGCCGGCGACTATGTGATCGGAGACACCATCACCGTCGACGGCGGGCTGGTCAACGCAAGCCTGGGCGGGAGTATCGACGGCTAGCGGGCGATGCCCCCGGCCGCGAGCACCGCCAGCGTCACCAGCTCGCTGGCCGTCGCAGTCATCGGCGCGATCTGGACCGGCTTCTCCATCCCGATCAGCATCGGCCCGATCATCGAATCGCCGCCCAGTTCGCGAAGCAATTTGGCCGAGATGTTCGCCGACTGGAGCCCCGGCATGATCAGCACATTGGCGGGCCCCGATAGCCGCGCGAACGGATATTTCGCCATCTGCCGCGGATTGAGCGCGACGTCGGGCGACATCTCGCCTTCATATTCGAATTCGACCGAGCGCTCGTCGAGCAGTTTGATCGCGCCGCGGACATTGTCGAGCCAGCGGCCCTCGGGATTGCCGAAGTTCGAATAGCTGAGGAACGCGACGCGCGGCTCGTGCCCCATGCGGCGCGCGACCTGCGCGGTGCCCTCGGCGATCGCGGCCAGTTCCTCGGTGTTGGGGCGCTCGTTGACCGTGGTGTCGGCGATGAACACCGTGTGCGACTGGCCGACGAGAACGTGGATGCCGAACGCAGTCCGGCCTTCCGCATAGTCGATCACGCGCTTTATCTGGCGCATCGTCTCGGCATAGGTGCGCGTGACGCCGGTGATCAGCGCATCGGCCTCGCCGAGCTGGAGCAGCAAGGCGCCGAAGATGTTGCGGTCACGATTGACCATCCGCTCGATGTCGCGGCGCAGATAGCCGCGGCGCTGAAGCCGCTGGTAGAGAAACTCGACCATCCGCGGCACCAGCGGCGAGTTGACGCTGTTGTGGAGCTCGAAATCCTCGGGATTGGCACCGAGCTTCTGCAGCCGCTCGTGGACCGACTCGCGCCCGACCAGCACGGGAATGCCGTAGCCGCCTTCCTTGAACGCGATCGCCGCGCGCAGCACGACCTCTTCCTCGCCCTCGGCGAAGATCACCCGCTTTGGGTTGGCGCGCGCACCTTCATAAGCGAGGCTGAGCACCGACGTCGTCGGGTTGAGCCGCGCCCGGAGCGACTGGCGATAGGCCGCCATGTCGAAAATCGGCTTGGTCGCCACCCCCGAATCCATCGCCGCCTGCGCCACCGCGGCGGGGATGAGCTCCATCAGCCGCGGATCGAACGGCGCGGGGATGATATACTCGGGGCCGAAGCTGTGCTGCGTGCCGTACGCCGCGGCGACTTCCTCGGGAACCTGTTGCCGCGCCAGTTCGGCGAGCGCGCGCGCCGCGGCGATCTTCATCGCATCGTTGATCGTCGTGGCACGCACGTCGAGCGCGCCGCGGAAGATGAACGGGAAGCCGAGCACGTTGTTGACCTGGTTCGGATAGTCCGAGCGGCCGGTGGCGATGATCGCGTCGGGGCGCGCGGCCTTGGCGATGGGCGGGCTGATCTCGGGATCCGGATTGGCCATCGCGAAGATGATCGGATTGGGCGCCATCGTCTTGAGCAATTCGGGCGACAGCGAATTGGCCGAGGCAAGCCCGATGAACACGTCGGCGCCGTCCAGCGCATCGGCGAGCGTGCGCTTCTCGGTCGCGACCGCATGCGCCGACTTCCACTGGTTCATGCTTTCCTGGCGGCCCTGATAGATCACGCCGGTCAGATCGAGCATCAGCAGATTGTCGTGCGGCAGGCCCATTGCCTTGATCAGCTCGGCGCAGGCGATCGCCGCGGCGCCGGCGCCGAGCATGACGATGTTGGTCGATTTGAACTCGCGCCCGGTGAGATGGAGCGCGTTGATCAGCCCGGCGGCGGCGATGATCGCCGTGCCGTGCTGGTCGTCATGGAATACCGGGATGTTCATGCGCTCGCGCAGCGTCTGCTCGATCACGAAGCATTCGGGGGACTTGATGTCCTCGAGGTTGATCCCGCCGAAGCTCGGCTCCATCAGCTCGACTGCGTCGATGAAGCGATCGACATCCTCGGTCTTGAGCTCGATGTCGATCGAATCGACGTCGGCGAAGCGCTTGAACAGGACCGCCTTGCCTTCCATCACCGGCTTGGAGGCAAGCGCGCCGAGATTGCCGAGGCCGAGAATCGCGGTGCCGTTGGAGATCACCGCGACCAGATTGCCCTTGGCGGTATAATCATAGGCAAGCGACGGATCCTCGGCGATCGCGCGGACGGGCACCGCGACGCCGGGCGAATACGCCAGCGCGAGGTCGCGCTGGGTCGCCATCGGCTTCGACGCGATGATCTCGATTTTCCCCGGCCGTCCCTCGGAATGGTACAGCAGCGCCTCGCGCTCCGAAAACTGGACGTTCGAATCCTCAGACATCTGTGTCGCTCTCCCTGACAGAGCCCCTTTAGGCACGACTTGTCCCCAAGAAAACCCGCTCCGGGAGTTGATCGTCGGAGCCGTTCGGTTAACCCGACAGCCGCATGTCCGCCGCAGCCCCCACTCCGATGATGGCGCAGTATCTCGCCTTGAAGGCCGAGGCCGAGGATTGCCTGCTTTTCTACCGGATGGGCGACTTCTTCGAATTGTTCTTCGAGGACGCGAAAGTGGCCAGCGCCTGCCTCGATATCGCGCTCACCGCGCGCGGCGAGCATGACGGCGAGCGCATCCCGATGTGCGGCGTGCCGGTCCATGCGATGGACGGCTATCTCGCGCGCCTGATCAAGGCGGGGCACCGCGTCGCGGTCGCCGAGCAGACCGAATCTCCGGAGGCGGCGCGCAAGCGGATGGGCTCCAAGGCATTGGTCAATCGCGCGATCGTCCGGGTGGTGACCGCGGGAACGCTGACCGAAGAGGCACTGCTCGACAGCCGCAGCGCCAATTGGTGCGTCGCGATCGGCGAGGCAGCCACCGGCGTGGCGATCGCCTGCGCGGATATCTCGACCGGACGCTTCGAAGTGATCGAAAGCGACACCGCGCGTGTCGGCGCCGAAATCGCGCGACTGAGCCCTGCCGAGACGATCGTCAGCGACGCAACGGCTTTTCCCGACCTCGCCACCGCGACGCGGCCCAAGGGCGATTTCGACAGCGCCGATGGCGAGGCCCGGCTCAAGCGGTTGTTCGGGGTAGCGACGCTCGACGGCTTCGGCAGTTTCTCGCGCGCCGGCCTCGCCGCGGCGGGCGGGCTGGTCGCCTATCTCGAGCACACCGCCAAGGGATCGCTCCCCTTCCTCCGCCCGCCGCGCCTCAGCCGCACCGACGCGGCAATGGCAATCGACGCAGCAACCCGCGAGAGCCTCGAACTCTGCGTCAGCCAGTCGGGCGCCCGCAAGGGCAGCCTGCTCGATTCGGTCGACCGCACCGTCACCGGCGCGGGCGCGCGCCTGCTCGGCCAGGACATCGCCGCGCCCTTGATGGACCGCGGCGCCGTCGAGGCGCGGCTCGACCTCGTCCAGTGGTTCCACGACGATCCCGGACTGCGCGACATGGCCCGCGGCAGCCTGCGCGCGCTGCCCGATATCGGCCGCGCGCTCGGTCGGCTCGCGGCAGGGCGCGGATCGCCGCGCGACCTCGGCCAGCTTCGCGACGGACTGGACGGTGCGTGGCGGTTGGGCGAGCGGCTCGACGCGATCGGCACCCCGCCGCCGTTGCTCGCCGAGCTGGCGCCGCAGCTGCGCGGGCACGGCGCGCTGATCGACCTGCTCGCCCGCGCGCTGGTCGCCGAACCGCCGATCGACGCCTCCAGCGGCGGCTATATCGCCGAGGGCTATGATGCCGCGCTCGACGACCTGCGCGATACCGGTGCCGGCGGCCGCCGCGCGATCACGGCGCTCGAGGCGGAGTATCGCACCCGCACCGGCATCGGCGCGCTCAAGGTCCGCCACAATGGCGTGCTCGGCTATCATATCGAAGTCCCGGCGCGCGCCGCGGACCCGCTGATGAGGCCCGAAAGCGGCTTCACCCATCGCCAGACGCTCGCCGGGGTGGTGCGCTTCAACGCCCCCGATCTCCACGATGTGGCGATCAAGGTGACGCAGGCCGGCGCGCATGCGCTCACCGCCGAGGCGGCGCATCTCGAGGATCTCACCAGCCGCGCGCTCGAACGCCGCGAGGCCATCGCCGCCACCGCCGACGCACTCGCCCGGATCGACGTCGCCGCCGCGCTGGCCGAACGCGCCGCCGAGGGCGGCTGGGCGCGGCCGGCGCTGGTCGATCACGCCTGTTTCGAGATCGCCGGCGGGCGGCATCCGGTGGTCGAGGACGCAGTCGCTCGCGCCGGCGGGCGCTTCGTCGCCAACGACTGCAAGCTCTCCGAGGATTCACGCCTGTGGCTGGTCACCGGTCCCAACATGGGCGGCAAGTCGACCTTCCTGCGCCAGAACGCGTTGATCGCGGTGCTCGCCCAGGCGGGAAGCTACGTCCCCGCCACCTCGGCGACGCTCGGGCTGGTCGACCGGCTGTTCAGCCGGGTCGGTGCGTCGGACAATCTCGCGCGCGGGCGCTCGACCTTCATGGTCGAGATGGTCGAGACCGCCGCGATCCTCGCCCAGGCGACACCGCGCAGCTTCGTCATCCTCGACGAAGTCGGGCGCGGCACCTCGACCTATGACGGCCTTGCGATCGCCTGGGCGGTGGTCGAGGCGATCCACGAGGACAATCGCTGCCGCTGCCTGTTCGCGACGCATTATCACGAGCTGACCCGGCTGGCGGAGCGCTGCGATGCGCTGACCCTCCACAATGTCCGCGCCCGCGAATACAAAGGCGAACTCGTCCTGCTCCACGAAGTCGCCGAAGGCCCGGCCGACCGCAGCTACGGGCTGGCCGTCGCACGGCTCGCGGGCCTGCCCCCGGCGACGATCAAGCGCGCCAAGGCGGTGCTCGACAAGCTCGAGGCGGGGCGCGCGAAGACCGGCGGGATCGCCGCCGGGCTCGACGATCTGCCCCTGTTCGCCGCGATGGTCCAGGTCGAGGAGGAGAAGATCGACGCGCTCCGAACCGAACTCGAAGCGATCGACGTCGACGCGCTGAGCCCGCGCGAGGCACTCGACGCGCTGTACCGGCTGAAAGGACTCGCGGGCGAGGCGAACTAAAAGATCCTCCCTCGCGGAGCGGGGGAGGTGGCGCCGAAGGCGACGGAGGGGGCGTAGCCGCAAGCGATGCGCTGGTGGAGAGGCCACCTCCGTCGTGCTGCGCATGCCTCCTCCCACGCTTCGCGAGGAAGGATTTTACAGTATAGCCCCCGCGATGACCGACCCGATGACCCGTATCGCCGAAGCGCTCGAGCGCCTCGCCCCGCCGCCGCCGCCGCCCGCCGATCCGTTCGCCCACCCCGCTTATGTGTGGCGCGGGCACAGCCTCGCCGCCGCGCGCGCCTTCGCGCCGCTGCCGCTCGCATTGCTCCACGGAATGGAGCCCCAGCGTGACGCGTTGCTCGCCAATCTCGAACGCCTCGCGCAGGGCAGCGCCGCGCAGGACGTATTGCTCTGGGGTGCACGCGGCACCGGAAAATCCGCACTGGTCAAGAGCGCGGTCGCTTCGGTCCAGGCGAAAGGCGGGAACCTCGCACTCGTCGAGGCCGTCACACAGCATCTCGATGCGCTGCCCGAATTGTTCGCCCTCCTAGCCGCTTCCGCCCGCCCTTTCGTCATCTTCCTCGACGATCTCGGCTTCGACGCCGCCGGCGACGCCCGCGCGCTGCGCTCGCTGCTCGAAGGCGGTGCCGAAGCGCGGCCCGCCAACACCCGGCTGATCGTGACCTCGAACCGCCGCCATCTGATCCCGCGCGACATTGCCGAGCAGGCCAGCGCGATCAATCCGCGCGATTCGGTCGACGACAGCCTCGCGCTCGCCGACCGCTTCGGCCTCAGCCTCGGCTTTCACGCGATCGACCAGGACACCTATGTTGCCATCGTCCGCGGCTATGCCGAGGCGCACGATCTGCGCTTCGATCCGGCCGAGGCGATCAATTGGGCGACGCGGCGCGGCAGCCGCTCCGGGCGGGTCGCGTGGCAATATGTCGTCGACCTCGCCGGACGCTCGGGCAAGTCCCTGTAAAATAATGTTGATCCATATCAACTACAGCCAAGACCTGACTTGACAGCAGCAGGATGATCGCGCCTGCTTTACCTTCGGCATGGGGCGAATAGGCGAACTCGATCTGCCCGAAAGACTGGCGCCGTTCGCGCCGGCCTGGGTGACGCAGCTGCTGTTTGCGCTTCTCTGCGCCGCGGCGGGAGTAGTCGCGCGCGTGTTCGTCGACATCTTCGCGCCGGGCGCAGGGCCTTTCGCGCTGGGCTACCCCGCGGTATTGGTCGCGGCGTTGTTCGGGCGGTGGCAAGCGGGTGCGGTGGCCGCGGTGCTGACATTGGCCCATACTTGGTTCTTCCTGCTGCCGCCGCTGAATTCCTTCTACCCCAAGGGCCCGGGCGACGGTTCGCGGCTGCTCGTCATCGTCATTGCCTATGTGATCTTGATCGCAGTCGCGGAGACCTTCCGCCGCGCGGTCCGCCGCGCCGCTGCCGAGCGCGACCGCCAGATCGCCGAGCGCGACTTGTTCCTCGAGGAATTCGACCACCGCGTGAAGAACAATTTCACGCTCGTCGCCGCTCTGCTCGACATGCAACGCCGTCGCGCCGGCGACGGTGAAACCGCCGATGCCTTAGCCAGCGCCCTAGCCCGCGTCGAGAGCATCGCCCGCGCGCATCGCCATCTCTACCGAGGCACCGCGGCGCCGGGAGAGGTCGACATGGCGGCCTACATCCACGAGCTTTGCGCCGCGCTCGAAGAGGCGCTGTTCCTGCGCGGCGCGATCACGCTCGACTGCGCCGCCGCGCATGCCGCACTCCCGCGCGACCGGGCAGTATCGATCGGCCTCATCGTCAACGAGCTCGTCACCAACGCCGCCAAGCACGCCTTTGGCGACCGGGTGGATGGCGCGATCAAAGTTGTCTTCGAGGCGCGCGGGACGGGCTGGCGGCTGATCGTGGCCGACAATGGCGAAGGAATCTCTCCCGTCGCCATAGCAAAGCGCCGTGGCGGCGGGCTGGGCCATCGGCTGATCGAAGGCTTTGTCCGCCAGGCCCGCGGGACGATCCGGACCGAGAGCGGACCCGACGGGACGACGGTCAGGGTGGATCTGGAGGCCTGAAGTTTAGGTTCAAGCGGTCGTGCTTCTGCGAAAGCAGGAGCCCAGGGCGACCGAGCCACGCACTTCGTGACTCTGGGCTCCTGCTTCCGCAGGAGCACGGCATCACTAAACGCCGTGCTGTGGTTTACCCAAGCGCCTCGACCTGCTCGGCCAGCTCCAGCCAGCGCATTTCCGCAGCCTCCTTCTCGTCGCGCAGCTTGCCGATACCGTCGCTCAGGCTGGCGAACTTGCCCGGATCGCGCGCATAGAGTTCGGGATCGGCCATCGCCGCCTCGTCCTTCGCGATCTGCGCCTCGATCTCCTCGATCCGCCTGGGCAGCAGGTCGTAGTCGCGCTGGTCCTTGTAGCTGAGCTTGACCACCTTGGCCTTGGGCGCCGCCATCGGGATCGCCGGCTTGGCGACCTTGCGGCCCACCGTACGCTGGGTCCGCTGCGCCACCCAATCGGCATAGCCGCCCACCACGACATCGACCGTCCCCGATCCGTCGAGCCCGAGCGTCACCGTCACCGTGCGATCGAGGAAGTCGCGGTCATGGCTGACGATCAATACCGTGCCGGCATAATCCGAGATCACTTCCTGCAGCAGATCCAGCGTCTCGAGATCGAGATCGTTGGTCGGTTCGTCGAGCACCAGCAAATTGGAGGGCCGGGCGAATTCGCGCGCCAGCAGCAAGCGCGAGCGCTCGCCGCCCGACAGCGTCCCGATCTTAGCGTCGGCGAGCCCCGGCTCGAACAGGAACTCCTTGAGATAGCCATGGATGTGCTTGCGCACCCCGAGCACGTCGATCCACTCGCCGCCCTGGGTGAGCACATCGCGCACCGTCTTGAGCGGATCCATCAGGCTGCGCTGCTGATCGATGAACACCATCTCGAGCGTCTTGGCGAGCCGGATGCTCCCTTCGTCGGGCTCGAGTGCGCCGGTCAGCAGCTTGAGCAATGTCGTCTTGCCCGCCCCGTTCGCCCCGACGATGCCGATCCGGTCGCCGCGCGTCACCCGCAGCGTCAGGTCGTCGATGATCGTCCGATCGCCGAAGCGCTTGGTAACGCCCTTGATGTCGATCACCACCTTGGTCTGCGCGCCGTCGCTGCCGATCGCCAATTTGGCCGAGCCTTGCGGGCCGGTCATCGCCGCGCGGTCGGCGCGCATTTCCTTGAGCTTGGTCAGCCGGCCCTGGTTGCGCCTGCGCCGCCCGGTGACGCCGCGCAGCAGCCAATGCTCCTCGATCTTGAGCCTGGCGTCGAGCTTCTGCGCGTTGCGCTCCTCATCGGCATACACCGTCTCGGTCCACGCCTCGAACCCGCCAAAGCCGATCTCCGCGCGGCGAATGGCACCACGGTCCAGCCACAGCGTCTGCCGGGTCAGTTTGGTCAGGAAGGTGCGGTCATGGCTGATCGCAATGAACGCGCCCTTGTACCGGCTCAGCCAGCTCTCGAGCCAGTCGATCGCGGCGATATCGAGATGGTTGGTCGGCTCGTCCATCAGCAACACGTCGGGGTTCATCGCCAGCGCCCGCGCGATCGCCGCACGCCGCCGCTCGCCGCCCGATGCGGTCGCAGCGTCGCGGCTCAGATCGACGCCCAATTGGTCGGCGATCGCCTCGACTTCGTACAGCTCCGGCGCATCGTCACCCTTGAGGCAGAAATCGAGCAGCGTCGCGAGCCCCTCGACGCGGGGGTCCTGCTCCAGGATCACGACATGCGTGCCGGGGACGATCGTGCGGCGACCCTCGTCGGAATCGATCTGCCCGGCGATCAGGCGAAGCAAGGTCGACTTGCCCGCGCCGTTGCGCCCGATCAGCGCCAGCCGGTCGCGCTCGCCGATATAGAGATCGAGTCCGCGGAACAGCCAGCCCGAGCCCTGGATCAGCCCGAGGCCCTCATATGCAAGTACAGGTGCAGCCATGGCCGGGCACCTAGGGGTCCCGGCGGCCCGCCGCAAGTTGCGCGCTGCTGACACGCGTGTTCAGGGGCTATTCAATGGCCGACCCCTATGCCATTCCGATGAAGATGCTGGTTAAGCCTGTTTTCTGCGCGTGTCTGGCTGCCCTCTCGCTGGTCGGGAGCAGCGCGGCGCATGCGCAGGACAGCAACCAGGAAGCCGCCAGCCAGCGCCGCCTCAAGGGGCAGAATCTGCCAGTCCGCGAAATCGAGCGGCGCGTCGTCCCCCGCATGCCCGGGGCGCAATATCTCGGATTCGATTACGATCCTGCAACGGACGTTTACACGCTCAAATTCCTGCGCAATGGATCGGTGATCTGGGTGGATGCCGACGGGCGAACGGGCAACATCATCCGACGCACGGGCAATTGAACCCCGGCACAGCAAGGGCACAGGGACCAACGCATGCGACTTTTGATCGTCGAGGACGAACCCAATCTCGGACAGCAGCTCCGCAACGCGCTCGAGGGCGCGGGCTATGCGGTCGATCTCGCCACCGATGGCGAGGAGGGGCATTTCCTCGGCTCGACCGAGCAATATGACGCCGTGATCCTCGATCTCGGCCTGCCCGAGATCGACGGGCTCACGGTGCTCGACCGCTGGCGCAAGGAAGGCAAGACCACGCCGGTACTGGTGCTCACCGCGCGAGACAGCTGGTCGGACAAGGTCGCCGGGCTCGACGCTGGTGCCGACGATTATGTCGCCAAGCCGTTCCAGACCGAGGAACTGATCGCCCGCCTCCGCGCGTTGATCCGCCGCGCCTCGGGCAATGCCTCGGCCGAGTTGATCGCGGGCGACATCCGCCTCGACACCCGTTCGGGCAAGGTCACCAAGGCCGGCGAGCCGGTCAAGCTCACGGCGCAGGAGTACAAGCTCCTTTCCTATCTGCTCCACCACAAGGGCAAGGTGGTCAGCCGCACCGAGCTGATCGAGCATATCTACGATCAGGATTTCGATCGCGATTCGAACACGATCGAGGTGTTCGTCACGCGCATCCGCAAGAAATTGGGTGCCGACGTGATCACGACCATTCGCGGGCTGGGCTACAGCCTCGAGGAACCCGCGGTCGCCTGAGATGGAATCCGCCGGGGACAGCGTCCCGTCCCCCGTGAGCGACGAGGCGGTCCCCGAGCTGCAGCCGCGGCGCTACGCCCAGGCCACCGGCTCGGTGAGCCGGCGCATGATACTGATCGCCAGCGCGTGGATCTTCGTGCTGCTGGTCGGCGGTGGCGTCGCGCTCGATCGGGTGCTGACCACCGCGATAACTCGCAATTTCGACGAGCAGCTCGACTATCTGCTGACCTCGATGATCGTTTCGGCTGAACTGGGGCCGAGCGGTGAAGTGGTTCTCAACCGCGAGCTCGCCGATCAGCGTTTCCTCGAACCCGGCTCGGGCGCCTATTGGCAGATCAGCGGCAACGGCTTCGAGCCCTTTCCGTCGCGCTCGCTGTGGGACCGCAAGCTCCGCGTCAATCAGCGTCACGACGACCGCGAACTCCACATCTACGACAGCGACGAATTCCTGGACAAAACCCCGCGCAAGGATCGCGACCCCAACGATCCGAGCAATCAGATGCTGCGGATCGCCGAGCGCGACCTCAAGCTTCCCGGCTCGCCGGTGCGCTGGAGATTTCAGGTTGCGCAGAGCCGCGACGGGCTCAACGCGCAGATCGCCACCTTGCGCCGGACCCTCGTGCGCAGCTTCGTGCTGCTCGGGCTCGGGCTAATCGTGATGGTCGGGCTGCAGACCTGGTACGGGCTGCTGCCGCTGCGCAAGGTGCGCTCCGAGATCGCGCGGCTGCGCGCCGGCAAGGCCAAGCGCATCGAGGACCGCATGCCCGCCGAAATCGCGCCGATGGTCGAGGAATTGAACGCGCTGGTCGAGCATAACGATCGCCAGGCCGAGGAAGCGCGGCGCCACGCCGGCAATCTCGCCCATGCGCTCAAGACGCCGCTCAGCGTGATCATCAACGCCGCCGCCGCCGGGCAGGACGATTTGGCCCCCACCGTGATTCGCGAGGCGCGGACGATGCGCCGCCAGATCGACCATCACCTCGCCCGAGCGCGCGCGGTTGGCCGCCGCGGCAGCGCGCACAGCCGCGCCGCGGTGTGGCCCTCGGTCGAAGCGGTCGAGCGCGCGGTGGCACGGCTCTATCCCAATGTCCGCCTCGACCTCGACGGCCAGAAGGATCTGATCGCGCATATCGAGCGCCAGGACCTCGACGATCTGCTCGGCAACCTCGTCGAGAACGCGGCTAAATATGGCGGCGGCAGCGTGTTCGTCACGGTGCGCGTGGAGGCCGGCTTCGTCGAGATCCTCGTCGAGGACGATGGCAACGGCATCCCCGAGGCCGACCGCATCCGCATCTTCGATCGCGGCGTCCGGCTCGACAGCGGCAAGCCCGGCACCGGGCTGGGCCTCGCCATCGTCCGCGACGTGGCCGAGATCTATGACGGCACCGTCAGCCTCGAGGAGAGCGAGGATCTCGGCGGGCTGCTCGTCCGGCTGCGGCTGCCTGCGGCGAGCTAGACTAGAGAGACTGCATCGCCTCGGCGGCGATCGTCAGGCTCTTCCTGCGCGCTTCATGGTCGAACATCGCGCTGGTCAGGATCAGCTCATCCGCCCCCGTCCGCGCGACAAACGCGCCGAGCTGCTCGCGCACCCGGTCCGGCCCGCCGATCGCGCTGGCGGAAAGCACCTGATCGAGCATCGCATTGCCCTGCGCGCCGAGGCTTTCGCGATAGCCGCGCACCGGCGGGGGCAGCTGGATGCCCTTGCCGGTGCGGATCGCGACGAACGCCTGTTGCTGCGAAGTCGCGAGGAATTCGGCTTCGTCGTCGGTATCGGCGCCGAAGACGTTGAAGCCGAGCGCCAGATGCGGCTTCTCCAGCACCGCGGAAGGCCGGAAGTTGCGGCGATAGACGTCGCCTGCCTCGTCAATCAGTCCCGGCGCGAAGTGCGAGGCGAAGGCATAAGGCAGGCCCAGTGCCGCGGCGAGCTGCGCGCCGAACAGGCTCGAGCCGAGAATCCACAATTTGACGTCCGCGCCCGCGCCCGGGGTGGCGCGGATACCGGTCCGGCCGTCATCGGCGAAATAGCTCTGCAGCTCGACCACGTCCTGCGGGAATTCGCTGCCGTCGCCGCCCATGCCGCGCCGGATCGCCGCCGCGACCCGCTGGTCCGATCCCGGCGCGCGGCCGAGCCCGAGATCGACGCGGCCCGGAAAGAGCGCGTCGAGCGTGCCGAACTGCTCGGCGACCTGCAGCGGCGAATGGTTGGGCAGCATGATGCCCCCTGCGCCGATCCGGATCGTCGACGTCGCGGCACCGACATGCGCGATCACCACTGCGGTCGCGGCGCTGGCGATGCCTTCCATGCCGTGATGCTCGGCAACCCAGTAACGGGCGAAGCCGAGATCCTCGGCATGCCGCGCAAGATCGGCGGCGTTGGCGAGCGCCTGGCCGGCGGTGCCGCCCTGGACGATGGGGACGAGGTCGAGAAGCGAATATGCGGTCATGACCCGGAGATGGGTGGTGTCATGTCCGCACGCCAGCCGAAGCTTTGCTTTCAGGCGGGCAAGAAGGTTGTTGGGCGGGTGACGATCGGAGGGTCAGAACCCCAAGGTCAGCCGAACCGCCCCGCCCTTGTCGCTCGGAAACGACGCATAGTTTCCAGGATTGCGGCGCACGAACAGGTTGCTGCTCAGATCGCCGCCGGACAGCGGCCAGCTGTAGCGCAGTTCATAGTCGATCTCGCGGCCCATGGGGGCGAGGTTGATGAAGCCCTTGTCCCACGCACTCACCGCCATGGTCGCATAATCCCAGTCGGCGGGCAGTGCGATTCCGATCCCGCCGCTGGCGACGCGCAGCGGCTGGGCGATGCGGAAGCCAAAACTGTCTCCCTTCGCGAAGATCCCGTCCTTGCCGATATCGGCGGCGAAAGCGTTGGTGCGGATGCGGCCGCTGCCTTGCACCCCGCTGCGGAGCTTTGCGCTCGTCCAGCCCTGGCGCATCGAGCCGCCGAGCGACCAGCCCTCGCGCATCGCGTAGCGCAGCTCGAGATCGACGAAATTGCTGTCAGCCCGCGCCGCGCCGAGCCCCCCGCTGAAGCGCGCGCCGAGCATGGTGTCGCGCTCGCTGAGGTGCGTCAGCGAAAGCCCGGCGCGGAGATTGCCGAAGCTGCGATCGAGCCCCAGCGTGGCGCGCCAATAGCCCGAACGCTGCGCGTCCCATCTGAGCGCGGCGAATTGCGTATCGCGCCGGCTGAGCACCTGGCCCTGTTCCTGTGCGAGGCTTATGCCCCAGCGCCCGAGCGACTGGCGGACCGCAACCGAGCCGCTGACGTCGACATCGAAGCCGGCGCTGTGCAGTGGATCGCGCGCGACGAGGAAGGCGGGCTCGTTGCGGCCGGCGAGCCGCGCGGTGAGCGTGTTGCCGCTCTCCGACGCGCCGATCGCGAACTGCGCCTTGCTGCCGAGCCGGCCGCTGACCGTCGCGGCGAGCATTCGCGCGACATCCGCGTCGCGCGTGCCGATGCCGAGCCGCTCGATGCGGATCGTGTCGCGTGC
>JASLBO010000392.1 GCA_030146605.1 Sphingomonas sp.
GAGCGCTGCGCTGGCGGTCGGACTGGCGATCGCCAGACTGGCAACGACCTTGGTTGGAACGGGCGCGGCGACCTGAAGCGGCATCCCACCACGCACCTGCAGCACACATCTTGGCTTGCGCGATGGCAGCGCTGTCAAATATGCCCGCTGCCGGGGCCGCCGCATCCGCGTGCCGGTCTGGGGGTTCCGCGATGTCCAGCCGACCGACGATCAAGGAAGTCTCGAAGATCGCGGGCGTGTCGTTCAAGACCGTCAGCCGCGTCCTGAACAACGAAAAGCATGTTAGCGAGGAGACCCGGCGCCGCGTCGAGGAAGTCGTCGCGCGATTGAACTTCCGCCCTAGCCACGCCGCGCGCACGCTGGCAGGCCGCCGCTCGTTCCAGGTGGCGTTGCTCTACGATAATCCCAGCCCCTATTATGTTTACCACATCCAGATCGGCGCGCAGCAGCGCTGCAGCGAGCTCGGCTATCGGCTGCTGCTCCAGCCGATCGACAGCCAGTCGCCCGATCTGGTCTCAAACGTCATGGCGCTGATCGACGAGGCGCATCTCGACGGGGTGATCCTGTCGCCGCCGGTCACCGAAATGACGGCCTTGCTCGATGAACTCGATCGCCGTGGACTGTCTTATGTCCGAATCGCACCGGGTGCGCGCAAGGATGCCGGCATGGCCGCTACGATCGACGATGTCGCCGCGGCGCGCGAAGTCACCGAGCATTTGATCGGTCTCGGCCACCGCTCGATAGGCTTCATCCGCGGCCTGGAGAGCCATGTCTCGACCTGGGAGCGTCTGCAAGGTTATCGTGAGGCGCTGGAGGCGCACGGCATCGCCTTTGACGAGGATCTGGTCGCGGCAGGCGAGAACAGCTTCGCTTCGGGCGGCGAGGCGGCCCGCAAACTGCTCGAGCGCAGTCCGCGCCCGACCGCGATCTTCGCCGGCAATGACGATATGGCGGCGGGCGTGCTCGCCGTGGCGCACGAGACCGATGTCGACGTACCGGGCGCGCTCTCCATAGTCGGCTTCGACGATTCGGATCTCGCCAAGGCGGTGTGGCCTCCGCTCACCACGATGCGCCAGCCGGTGCGCGAGCTCGCTTATGCCGCCGCCAATCTGATGCTCGCCCCCGATGCCGAGCCCCGCGTCATGCTCGAGACCAGTTTGATGGTGCGCTCGACCACCGGTCCGGCGCCACATTAACCATCTGCCCCGAGAAATTCGGGCGCAATCTGTCCCACGAAAAGACGTACGTTAACCTTCTTCGGCGCTGGCAATAAAAGTAAACAGGCCGTTAACTCCGGCTATGCAGACTCGTCTCGTCGCCGAGGGCCATGCCCGCCGCCACCCGTTTCGGGCGCAGATGCGCCGTGTCGTGGCGATCGAACGCAAGATCAGCGATGACAGCGACTGGAAGCTGTTCGCACTGAGCTTCACGGCTTTTTTCGTCTGCTTCTCGACGTTCATCGCCTGACGCTCGCCACCGTCCCCAGCTGGGGCTCCTGCTTTCGCAGGAGCACAAGAACTCATGGAATCGGATCGAGCCCGTGGGGCAGGTCCTCGGCCTTGTAGAGGCGCCAAGCGCAATATGCCGAAGCGAGGCACAGCAGGAAGACTATCCAGATCGCGTGGACCACCGCCACGCCGGGAATGTTGGTGAAGCCGAGGATCCCCACCGATCCCGCGACCATAGCGCCCGAATTGACGATGTTGTTCGCCGCAACGGTGCGCGAGGTCTGCGACTTGTCGACCGTCGTGGTAAGGAAGGCGTAGAGCGGTACCACGAACATGCCTCCGGTGATCGCGATCATCCCCAGATCGAAAAGCACGCGCCATGCGTCAGGCAGCGCCAGGAAATCGGCGGTCTTGAGCAGCGGCCCCTCGCTCACGGGAAAATAGCTTGCAGCGAAGAAGAAATCGACGACGAAAAGCGACATCGCCAGCACCGAGGCTGGGGCGTATTTCGCCGAGACATGCCCCTTGAGCAGCCGGTTGATGATCACCGATCCAATCGCGATGCCGACCGAGAAGATCGCCAGGAACACGCTGGCGACGTCCTTTTGGGCGTGGAACACGTTCTTGACGAGCGGCGGGAACAGCACCCCGAGGATCGCGGCGATCGTCCAGAAGACGCTGATCGCGACGATCGCGAGATATAGCCGCGGGATGTGCATCGTCGCGCCGATCAGCCGGGCCGGCGCGCGGAAGATGTTGTAGTCGATCTTGAGCTTGGTCAGCGGAGGCGCCGGCGGGATCTTGAGCGAGGCGAGCCAGCCGATCAGCGCGACGGCGATCACCGCGAATGCCGCAAAGGTCGGGCTGATCAGCCCTCCGGCGATCGTCCCGCACAGTATGGCAATATAGGTCCCGGCCTCGACCAGCCCGGTCCCGCCGAGCACTTCGTCGTCCTCGAGATGCTGCGGCAGCACGGCATATTTGATCGGGCCGAAAAAGGTCGAGTGGATTCCCATGCCGACCAAGGCGACCAGCATCAGCGGCAGGCTCTTGATGAAGATGCCGAGGGATCCGACCAGCATGATCAGCACCTCGGCCGCCTTGATGATCCGCATGATCTTCGCCTTGTCGTAGCTGTCGGCGAGCTGCCCGGCGAGCGCGGAGAAGAGGAAGAAGGGCAGGATGAAGATGCCGGTGGCGATCGCACTGAACTGCGTCTCCTGCTCGACCGAATTGAAGATCTGGTAGGTCGCGAAGAAGATCATCGCGTTCTTGAACAGATTGTCGTTGAAGGCTCCGAGGAACTGCGTGACGAACAGCGGCAGGAAGCGGCGCTCCTTCATCAACCCGAGCGCACCGATCATATTGAACCCATGTCCTTGAAGCGCGGGAGAGAAGCCCGCCGAACGACGGGCCCGCATAGCCGAGGGTCAAGGAACGTATCAACCGCCATATGCGTCCCACCCCCATGACGAAGATGGTTTCGGCAGCCGCACGACCAATGCTAGGAGAGGGGCGATGCTGACTCTGCCCAACATCCTGACGCTCTCGCGGATCGTCACGGTACCGCTGCTCGCGGCGTTCCTGTGGTGGCCTGAATGGCGGACGGGCTATGCCATCGCGTTCGCGATCTACTGCCTGATGGGCATCACCGACTATTTCGACGGCTATCTCGCCCGCGCGCAGGGCACCGTTTCGAAGCTCGGGGTTTTCCTCGATCCGATTGCCGACAAGATCATGATAGCCGCCGTGATCCTGATGCTGGTCGGCAAGGGGGTGATCGCCGACCTCCACTTGATCGCCGCATTGATCATCCTGCTGCGCGAGATCACCGTCTCGGGCCTGCGAGAGTTCCTCGCCCAGCTCCAGGTGTCGGTCCCGGTCTCGCAGCTCGCCAAATGGAAGACCACGCTCCAGCTGGTCGCATTCGGCGCGCTGATCCTGGGGCAGGCGGTGCCGCAATATCCATGGGTGGCGCTGATCGGGCTGGTCACCTTGTGGAGCGCCGCGGTGCTCACCGCGATCACCGGCTGGGACTATCTGCGCGTCGGCCTCAAGCACATGGACACGTGATGGACCTGCTCTATTTCGCTTGGGTGCGCGAGCGCATCGGGACGGGACAGGAGCAGCGCGATCCGCCCGAGGCAGTGGTCAACATCGCCGATCTGATTGCCTGGCTGGCGACGTTGAGCCCCGGCCATGCCGAGGCGATGCGCGAACCCGAACGGCTGCGCGCCGCGATCGACCAGAGGTTCGTGACGCTAGATGCGCCGCTGGGGGACGCTCGCGAAGTCGCGATCTTCCCTCCGGTCACTGGCGGATGATTCGCGTTTCGGTCGATTCAGCGCCGATCGAGTTGTCGGTCGAAGTCGCCGCCCTCGAGGAACGGGGCGCCGGCGGCGTCGCCACCTTCACCGGCCTGGTCCGTGGCGACGACGGGGTTACCGCGCTCGAGCTTGAGCATTATCCCGGAATGACCGAACCGGCCCTGATCGCGCTCGCCGAAGCCGCCACCGAGCGTTGGTCGCTGCTCGGCGTAACGGTGGTCCACCGCGTCGGGGTAATGGTGCGGGGAGACCGCATCGTCTTCGTCGGCACCGCCGCGCATCATCGCCGCGAGGCGCTGGACGCATGCGCATTCCTCATCGACCGGCTCAAGACCGATGCGCCGTTCTGGAAGCGCGAGCAGCTGGGCGAGGGCACGCGTTGGGTAGAGGCGCGGGCCAGCGACGGGGATGCGGCGGGGCGCTGGGGCTGAAGCGTCATCCCGGCGAAGGCCGGAATCTCATGCGGCTCTTGCCCCGAATGTGGCCCGAGATTTTGGCTTTCGCCGGGATGACGAAGGGGGCCTACCGCGTCTGCGCCAGAACGTCGGCGAGCAACCGAAAGTCGCGTTCGCGCGGGCTCGCCTTGCGCCACACCAGCGCGATGTGCCGCGACGCATTCTCCGCATCTAGCGGCCGTGCCGTCACCCGCGTATGCTCGAGGATCCCGGCATCGATCGCCATCTGCGGCAGCATCGTCACGCCCAGACCGTTATCGACCATCTGCACCATCGTGTGCAGCGACGTTCCCAGCATCGTCGCCTCGGCGCGCAGTTCGGGGCGGTTGCACGCCGCCAGCGCATGGTCCTTCAGGCAATGCCCGTCCTCGAGCATCAGCAGCCGGTTGGCGTCGATATCGGCAGGGCGGATCGTCGGCGTCGGATCCATCTCGCCCTCGGGGAACGCAACGAACAGCCGATCGTCAAACAACCGCGCCGCCTCGACTTCGCCGCAGCTGAAGGGGAGGGCAAGCAGCACGCAATCGGTGCGCCCGTGATGGAGCTGCTCGCACGCCTGCCCGCTGGTCTCCTCGCGCAGGAACAGTTTCAGGTCGGGATATTCGCGCCGCAGCCGTGGCAGGATCCGCGGCAGCAGGAAGGGCGCGATCGTCGGGATCACGCTCATCCGCATCTCGCCGGAGAGCGGACGCCCGGCGACGCGCGCCAGATCGCCGAGCTCATCAGCCTCGCGCAGCACCCGCCGCGCCTTCTCGACGATCCGCTCGCCAAGCGGCGTGAACCGCACCACCCGACGAGTCCGCTCAACCAGCACCACGCCGATCAGCGTCTCGAGTTCGCGGATGCCGGCGGAGAGCGTCGATTGGGTGACGAAGCTCGCCTCGGCGGCGCGGCCGAAATGACCGGAATCGTGCAGCGCAACGAGGTATTGGAGCTGCTTGAGCGTCGGAAGGTAAGTCGCGGCCACTGATCGCCTCTATCGATTGAACTGGCGTATATAAGTGACTTCTTCTCTGACGTCATCCCGGCGAAGGCCGGGGCCCAAAGCACGGGCGACGCGGCTTTGGACGCTGGCTGCCGGCCTTCGCCCGGATGA
>JASLBO010000416.1 GCA_030146605.1 Sphingomonas sp.
GGGCATAGCAAATCAAGACCCGCGCTTGACGGGGCCCCTCTCCCGACTTCGCTGCGCTCAGCCACCCTCTCCCCGCAAGCGGAGAGAGGGAAAACACAGGCAAGAAGTGCACGTTCGTCGTGGCGGCCCAACGGGGAGAGATTTGTTCAGTATCTTGGCCGGATAAGGACGTGATGGTATAGTCACCAACCTAGTCAGGAGCCTCCCCATGGAACGCATCAACCTCGCCGACGCCAAAGCGCGCCTCAGCGAGATCATCGATCGCGTCGAGGCGGGCGAGAGCATCGAGATAACCCGTCGCGGCAAGATCGCCGCGCGGCTCGTGCCGGTCGAGGCACCCCGCAAGAAGATCGATGTCGAGGCACTTCGCGTCGCCGCCAAAAAGATCCCCTATCAGGCCGAGCCCGCGGCCGATCTGATCCGCCGCATGCGAGACAGCGGCTATTGATGTACTATCTCGACGCCTCCGCCGCGGTCGCCGCGATCACCGACGAACCGCATAGCGAGCGCATCTGGAACTGGCTTTCGCGGCACGACGAAGCGGCCGTGCTGGTCAGCGGGTGGGTCTCACCCGAAATCGCCAGTGCCTTGTCGATCAAGCTACGCACCGGTGCGCTCACACTGGAAGACCGCGCCGCCGCCGGAGCCAATTGGCGCGATCTACGGAACACCAGCCTTGGCTTGCTCGTCGTCACCGATTCGCATTTCGGGGCGGCATCCACCTTCTGCGATCAACACGAACTGGGCTTGCGCGCTGGAGACGCCTTGCACCTCGCAATCGTCGCTTCGGCGGGCCTCACGTTGCTCACTTTCGATCGCACCATGGCGAACGCCGCCTGTCAGCTGGGCATCCCTGTAGAGCCGCTCTGATTCGCGGCTATTGGCCCACAGGGATTCGCCTGGTGCCTGAATCGCCGCCGGCGCCGTCAGGGTACGCGGCACCCACGTTCAGCCCCGCTTCACGCGCATTGCTGGAACGTTTCCGCGTCACCGACCGTAATCATACGGTACACAGGAGGAAGACACGATCATGAAGACCATCACCGGCCTCGCGGCCCTTGCCGCGGCGCTCGCCGTCGCCAGTCCCGCCGCCGCCCAGACCGGCACGCGCTACAACAGCAGCAGCTCGTATCAGGACGAGGACGCCCGTTTCGAGGCGGCGCAGCGCCGCTTCGACACCGAATATGAAGCGTTCCAGGCCGCGGCCGAGCGCTATCGTCGCTCGCGCGCCTCGCGCCCGGCTTATGACGATCGCGGCCCGGATCGTTACGACGACAATCGCGACGATCCCAATTATGATCCGGCGCGCGACTATCGCTCGGGCAATTACCAGGAGCGCACGCTGGCGCAGGACGACCGCGTCTATCGCGGCAATGACGGGCGCTATTATTGCAAGCGCAACGACGGCACCACCGGGCTGATCGTCGGCGCTGCCGCAGGCGGATTGTTCGGCAATGTCATCGCCGGGCGGCGCTCGAGCACGGTCGGCACCTTGCTCGGCGCGATTGCCGGCGGTGCCGCCGGTGCCTCGATCGATCGCAACCAGCAGCAGGTTCGCTGCCGGTAAAGCCCTGGGCCGGGATCAGGCCGCGGGGAGTTCCACCGCGAGCAGGGTCTCGGCCGCAAAGCGTTGGTCTTTGGGGTCGAAGGTCTTGCTGGGGGCGAAGCCGCGCTCGGTCAGCGCGAAGCCGGCGAGCCCGGCGAGCTTGAACAGCCCGACCTTCTCCTCTTTCGGCGGCTGGCCGTCGCGCTCGATCGTGGTGGCGCCGACATAGACTTCGCCGTGCCGGGTGAAAGCGACATGCGGCGCCAGCAGCACGCGGCCGTTATTATAGGTCGCCTCGACGCAGCGGGTGCGCACGATGGCTTCGAACAGGGTCGGCATCGCCGCCGCCGGCGCGGGGGCTTGTTGATCTGGTTCGCTACGGTACATTCGGCGGAATATAAACATTATGCCGCAGCGCAGCAAGATCAGTGCGGCTACGGACTGTCCCGGCTTTGCGGCGGCCGGCGGCGGGGTTCCGTACCAACCCGATACGGCCAATTCCGGGGCCGCGGATTCACTCCCGGTCAGCTAGATCGGGAGCATAGGGGAATGAGGAGTACATCCCCAAATGTCCGTCGATCGCCTGCTCGCCCAACATTGCCGAATCCTCGCCAATGTCGACGCCGTCGAGCGGTTCGCCGCCGGGCCGGCGCCCGCGCCTGCGGAGGGCATGGCCGACCGGCGCTGGGCCTTCACCCGCGACCTGCTGCTTCACTTCGCCCAGATGGAATCGACCGTCTACGGTCCGATGATGAACGATCGCCGCGAGCGCGCCCAGCACAAGGCTGCGCTGGCGAGCGTCGAGACCGCGGCGTTGATGTCCGAATATCGCGTGCATGTCGCCCGCTGGAACGGCCCGCATCCCGCCGAGCAATGGGAGAGCTATCGCCGCGCGGTCAGCCAGCTGATGCAGCGAATCCGCGTCCGGCTCGAAGCCGAGGCGGCCGATATCGTGCCCTTGCTGCCGGTCCAGCCCGAAGGCGCGCGCGGCGGGCCGACGCGCGAGAGCTATGCCGCCGAAGCCTGGGAGATTCGCGGCGCGCTGTTCGGCGGTCCCAAACTGCCCGCCACCTGAGCGCGCACGCGGCCAAACGGACGTTGCGGTGGCGCCGCTGAACCGCCAGATAGCGCCGCATGCCGATCCATCCCTTCGCCGTCGCCAACTTCCGCGCTTATTGGGTGGCGCGTTTCGCCGCGACGCTGGGGCAGATGGCGCTGGTGATCGTGATCGGCTGGCAGGTCTACGACATCGCCCGCCAGTCGATGGACATCGAGGCGGCCGCGTTCCAGCTCGGGCTGATCGGCCTGGTCCAGTTCCTGCCCCTGTTCCTG
>JASLBO010000480.1 GCA_030146605.1 Sphingomonas sp.
ATTGACACTCTCCCGATCCAACACCCGGAGCGCCAAATGACCGAAAAACCCCGCCAGTCCTTCGCGGGCCTGTGGAACATCAGCTTCGGCTTCTTCGGCATACAGATCGGCTTTGCGCTGCAGAACGCCAATATGAGCCGGATTTTCCAGACCTTCGGCGCGCGGATCGACGATCTGCCCTGGCTGTGGGTGGCGGCGCCGCTCACCGGATTGCTCGTCCAGCCGGTGATCGGGCATCTGAGCGACCGCACCTGGCTGGGACGGCTCGGGCGGCGACGGCCCTATTTCTTCGCCGGTGCACTGCTCGCCGCATTGTCGCTGATCGCGATGCCGCTCGCGCCTGCCTTGCTGTTCGCCGCGGTGATGCTGTGGGTGCTCGACGCTTCGCTCAACGTCTCGATGGAGCCATTCCGCGCGTTCGTCGGCGACATGCTGCGCAAGGACCAGCACGCGGCGGGCTATGCGGTGCAAACCGCGTTCATCGGCGCGGGCGCGGTGGTGGGGTCGATCTTCCCCTGGGCGCTGGAGCAACTCGGCGTGTCGAACCTCGCAGCAAGCGGCGGCATCCCGGATACCGTGCGCTATGCCTTCTGGTTCGGCGGCGCGGCACTGTTCGCGTCAGTGCTGTGGACAGTCGTGACCACCCGCGAATATGACCCTGATGCCATGGCGGCGTTCGGCAGTGCCACCGGGCAGGGCCAGCATGCCCCCCCGCCCCTCGCCGGTCGAAGCTACGCCACCAGCCTGGTCTGGCTAGCAACGGGGGCGCTGGTGATCTGGGCAGTCGGGCAATTCGGGCTCGAAAAGGAAGTCTATCTGCTCGGCGCATTGCTGCTCGGCTACGGGCTCGCCAGCGCCGCGGCGATCGCACTCGCCCGGGGCGGATCGTCCACCAATATGCTGAGCAGCATCGTCGGCGATTTTTCGGGCATGCCGCTGCTGATGAAGCGGCTGGCGCTTGCGCAATTCTTCAGCTGGTCGGCGCTGTTCATCATGTGGATCAACACCACCCCGATCGTGGCGCACCATTTCTACGGCGCCACCGACGCCACCGGTCCGCGCTTTCAGGAGGGCGCCAGCTGGGTCGATGTGCTGTTCGCCACCTATAACGGCGTCGCCGCGGTCGCCGCGCTTACCCTGCTGCCGCTGCTTGCGCGCCGCATCGGTCAGGCGCGCACCCACATTGTCGGGCTGCTGTGCGGCGCGGCGGGCTATGCCAGCTTCTTCTTCATGCCCGATGCGCGGTGGCTGATCGTGAGCGAGGTCGGCATCGGCATCGCCTGGGCATCGATCCTCGCAATGCCCTATGCGATCCTCGCCTCGAGCCTGCCCCAGGCCAAGCTCGGCATCTATATGGGGCTGTTCAATATCTTCGTGGTGGTGCCGCAATTGCTCGTCGCGACAGTGATGGGATCGATCATGAAACGCTTCTTCCCCGGCGAGCCGATCTGGACGATGGCCTTCGCCGCCGCGACCTTGCTGCTGGCGGCGCTGGCGATGACGCGCGTGGACCGGCTGGTGCGGAACTAATCTCCGTCGAACATATTGCCCAGCGGGCCGAGCACCGAGCCTTCGCCGCGGCTCTGTCCGCCATAAGGCCGCGCCGCCGCGAGCATCCGCCCGGCGAGCCGCGAGAAGGGCAGCGACTGGATCCAGACATGTCCCGGCCCGGTGAGCCGCGCGAAGAACACGCCTTCGCCGCCGAAGATCATGCTCTTGACTCCGCCGGCCGCGACCACGTCGAAATCGACCGTCGAGGTGAAGGCCGCGACGCAACCGGTGTCGACATGGAGCTCCTCGCCGGCGGCAAGCTGGCGCTCGACCACGGTGCCGCCCATCTGGACGAACACCCAGCCGTCGCCGTCGAGCTTCTGCATGATGAAGCCCTCGCCGCCGAACAGTCCGGTCATCATTTTGCGCTGGAACGCGATGCCGATCGAAACCCCGCGCGCCGCGGCAAGGAAAGCGTCCTTCTGGCAGATCAGCTGCCCGCCATAATCGGCGAGCCGCAGCGGCAGGATCGCGCCGGGGATCGGTGCGGCGAAAGCGACCCGCGCCTTGCCGGAGCCTTGATGCGTGAAGACCGTGGTGAACAGGCTCTCCCCGGTCACCAGCCTTTTGCCCGCGCCGAGCAGCTTGCCCATGAAGCCGCCGCCCTGCCCGCCCGATCCGTCGCCGAACACCGTGGTCATCTCGACCGAGGCGTTCTTCCACACCATCGCGCCGGCCTCGGCCACTGCGCTCTCGCCGGGATCGAGCTCGATTTCGACGAACTGAAGCTCCTGGCCTTTGATCTCGAATTCGATGTCGTCGGCGACGCCCGCCGCGCGGTGGTGCTGCCATGGGCTCTGGGCCATCGGTATTTCCCTCTCTCGTGCGACGCTCCCGCGAAGGAGGAGCGTCGAAGAGCACGCTTATGCCGCCAGTCGCTTTCTTCGCGACAAAAATCTCGCTTCGGCACGACGGCTGGGCGGGCCGAACGCGCATTCGCCAGGTCCGGGTTGCTTGCGGCGATGATCCCGCCACCCTACAATAGAGTGCACAATGCTCCGGCTCTTCGCCTCCTTGCTCGTGGCGCTCGCCATGTTCTCCTCGCCGCTGTCGATGGAGATGGGCGTCGGCACGGCGATGGCGCAGAGCACGGCCGCCATGTCCGACGGCGGCTGCCCGGGAATGCACGACCCTGCTCCCGTGGAGCAGAAAGCGGACCTGAAAATGAGCTGCGCGGCAGCCTGCGCAGCCATTCCGGTAACCCCGGCCACCGTGCGGGCCCGGTTCGTCCGTCCCGAAGCGAGGGCCGCAATGGCGCCCGCGCAGGTCCTTGTCGGCATCGGGGCCGAGCGGGAGACGCCCCCGCCGCGCATCGCTTCAGAGATCTGAACCCCGTTTCTCGTTCTGATTTTCCGGAGCTACCGATGACGATGTTTCTGACGATGATCGCGCTCGCGGTCGCGACGCCTGCCGTGGCGCAGACCGCGCCGCCCCCTGCCTGCACCCCCGAGCACGCCGCGATGGGTCACTGCACCCTCCAGAAGGCCGCTCCCGCCGCCGATCCCCATGCCGGTCACCGCGGGAACGACGCCTGCTGCGAAAAGGCCAAGGCCGCCGGCAGGAAGATGGACTGCTGCGACAAGAACCCGAAAGCCGGCCATAACGGCCACTGAGACGGTTCGGGAGGCGCTGCACCGGCGCCTCCCGGCTTCTGACGACAGCAAGCTCCGCGCGTTCGGGGCAGTCGAGGAATCCAGATGAAACAGTCGATCGAACGACGGGCATTCCTGCGGGCGGGAGCGCTGGCTGCCGCCGGGCTCGGCGCAGCCGGTCTGTTCCCCGCCTGGGCCCGGAACCATACGCCGGGCCTCGTGCCCGACCTGCAGACGCTCGGCGGAGCGGACATCCGCCTGCGCATCGCCCACGACATGTTCACCGTCGGCGGCCGCACCGGGCACGCCGTCACGCTCAACGGCGTGCTGCCCGCGCCGCTCATCCGCCTGAAAGAGGGCCAGAACGTCCGGATCCATGTCGAGAACACGCTCGACGAGGACAGTTCGATTCACTGGCACGGGCTGATCCTGCCCTTCCAGATGGACGGCGTGCCGGGCGTCAGCTTCCCCGGGATCAAGCCGCGGTCGACCTTCACCTACGAATTTCCGATCCGGCAGAGCGGCACCTATTGGTATCACAGCCATTCGGGGCATCAGGAACAGCAGGGCCATTACGGCCCGCTGATCATCGACCCCGCCGCGGCCGACCCCGTCGCCTGTGACCGCGAGCATGTGATCGTGCTCAGCGACTGGAGCTTCCTCCACCCCCACCAGCTGATCGCTAGGCTCAAGCAGGAAGGCGGCTATTTCAACCGCCGGAAGCAGACACTGCTCGGTCAGCTTTCGGGCAAGCCGGGGGAGCGGATGTCCGCCAGCGACCGGCGGATGTGGGGCAGGATGCGGATGGACCCGACCGACATCGCCGACGTCACCGCCGCGACCTACACCTATCTGATCAACGGGCACGGACCGCTCGAGAACTGGACCGGCCTGTTCCGCCCCGACGAGCGCGTCCGCCTGCGGATCGTCAATGCGGCCGCGATGACGATCTTCAACGTCCGGATTCCGGGCTTGAGGATGACGGTGGTGAGCGCGGACGGCCAGAATGTGCGCCCGATCGCGATCGACGAGTTCCAGATCGGCAATGCCGAGACCTACGACGTGATCATCGAGCCGAACGAGGATCGCGCCTTCACCTTCGTCGCCGAATCGATCGACCGTTCCGGCATGGCCCGCGCGACGCTGGCCCCGCGGCCCGGCATGCGCGCGCCGGTGCCCCCGCTGCGCGAGCGCCCCGTGCTGACCATGAAGGACATGGGCATGGGCGGCATGGACCACAGCGCGCATGGCGCCCCCAGCGACATGGGCGGAATGAACATGCGCGACAAATCAAGGGTCCCGTCGAAGGTGAAGGTCGGCGTCGGTGTCGATGCGATCGCCATGTCGCCGGTCGACCGGACCGGCGACCCGGGCATCGGCCTTGAGAATACGGGTCACAAGGTGCTGACCTATCGCGACCTCGTCTCGCTCACCCCCAATCCCGACCAGCGCCCGCCTGAACGTACCGTCGAGGTGCACCTCACCGGCAACATGGAGCGCTTCATGTGGTCGTTCGACGGCGAGAAGTTCAGCGAGGGCGTCGAGCCGATCCGCTTCGAGCTGAACGAGCGCGCCCGGGTGGTGCTGATCAATCACAGCATGATGACGCACCCGATCCACCTCCACGGCCATTTCTTCGAAGTCGTCAACGGCCATGGCGGGCACCATCCGGTGAAGCACACCGTGATGGTGCTGCCCGGCGCAAAGCTCGCCTTCGACCTTACTGCGGACGCGCCGGGGGACTGGGCGTTCCACTGTCACCTGCTGCTGCACATGCATGCCGGAATGTTCCGCGTCGTCACGGTACGCCCGCTTTCGGGAGAAGCCGGATGAGGAAGATACTGGTCCTTCTCGGCGCTTTCGCATTCGCCGCCCCCGCCTTTGCGCAACATAGCGGCCATGCCGCGGCACAGCCGGCGCCCCGACAACAGCCCGCGGCTGGCGACCCGTCCTGTCCCCCCGAGCACGCGGCGATGGGACACTGCACCCCAAAGGCAGCCGCCGCGAACCACGCGTCGCCGGTCCCCGACCCTCCGGTCGCCCCGCCATCGGCCGCCGCGCTGAGCGGCCCGCAATTCGCCGCGGATCAGACATTTGGTCCTGCCGACATGGCGAATGCCCGTGAGGTGCTCCGGAAGGAGCATGGCGACATCGTCACCTCGAAGCTGCTGATCGACCGGCTCGAGCTCGGATTGCAGCGCGGCCGCAACCTTTACGCCTGGGACGCGCAAGCCTGGTATGGCGGCGACATCGACCGGCTCTGGGTGAAGTCCGAAGGCGGAGGCGCCTTCGGCGAGCGGACCGGGGCCGAAGTGCAGGCGCTTTACAGCCGTGCCATCGATCCCTGGTTCAACCTGCAGGCCGGGGTGCGCCAGGATCTCGCGGATGG
>JASLBO010000488.1 GCA_030146605.1 Sphingomonas sp.
CTGCGAAGCCGCGGTGATGACCGGACAGGCGGTGGTGCATTCGATCCCGTTGGCGACATATTTCCCCGCGCTGACGCCGCGGCCGACGACCGTTGCCGAGAAATCCGGCGAGTCATAGGTGAGGCTGCCGCGGAAGATCCATGTCGGCGTGCTCGCCTGGCCGCCATTGGCGCCAACCGTGTTTACGGGCACGACGCCGGCGATGCCGGTGTCCACGAGGTTCTCGATGTAGCGCGTGGCCACGCCCTTCAGCGTCACGCTGGCCTGACCCAGCGGCACGCGATAGGCGGCATCGATGTCGACGCCCCGCACCAGACGGCGCGCGAAGTTGAACGGTTGGCTGCGGATCAGCTTGTAGGGGTCATTGGGCAGCGAGCGAGCCGGATCATCGGAAATCGCGGCGCAATATTGCGTGTTTCCTTCGAAGCAGCGATTGACGATCTCCTGCGCGCTGATCGTGTCGATCGCATCGTCGAGGTTGATGCGGAAATAATCGACCGATGCGGTGAAGCCGGGCAGAAAGCGCGGCGAGACCACGGCGCCGACGTTCCACGAATTGGCGACTTCAGGCCGCAAGTCGCGATTTCCCGTGGTGAGCCCCGAATATCGCCAGTTCAGCGGACCGTTCAAGCCATCGTTGGTGAAGGTCGGGTTGCGGACCGAATCGCTGTTGGCAGTGCCCGCCTGATACAGCTCGTTGAGGTTTGGCGCGCGGATGTCGCGCGAACGCGTTACCCGGAAGCGGATATCCTCGATCGGTGCCCAGGTCGCACCCAGCTTCCACGTCGTGACATAGCCCGAGTTCGAATAATCGGTCCCGCGCACCGCGCCGTTGAACTCGAGGCCGAGGCCCAAAGGAATCACGGTTTCGAGATAGGCTTCCTTGACGCTATATTCGCCGGTGAAGGGAAGATAGTTACCGACCGACCACGCGTTCGTCGTCGTGGGACGGCCGTTCGCATCGACGGTAATGAGCGGCTGGAACTCCTGCGGCACGCTGCCGCGGATCTTCTCCTTGCGCGCTTCGCCGCCGAACGCGACGCTGACGTCCCCCGCCCAGGTGGCGAACGGCGTGACCGACCAGTTGGTCCCGACGACGAACTGCTCCATCACCTGATCGCGATACGGATCGCCGAGCACGTAATCGATCGCCGCCGGGTTGGCGACGCCGATGCCGAGCCGGTTGAGCGGCACGCAGTTCGCGTCGTTATTGGTCGTGCTGGCGTCGACGTTGATCAGGCACTGGATCGAACCAGCCGCATAGCCGCCCGCATTGCCCGCCGGGGCGAAGGCGGCGTTGGTCGCCTGGGTCAACCGCGTGTTGTGCATGACGTTTCGGAGCTGCTCGCGCAGATTCGATCGGCCATATTGGGCATAGACGTCCCAATGCCCGGCCCTGCCGAACGCGTCGAAATTACCCTCCGCGCCGACGACGTAGCGCTGCACCTTGCGCTCGTTGTTGATGCCGCGGAACGGCAAGTCGGCCGCCGTGGTCGTGATGCTCAGGCTGGTGACGCCGGCCAGCGCCGCGGCGCCCAGCGTCCGCAGCGCAAAGGCGTTGCAGGTGACGGGCACCGGCACGGTGGTGCAGCCGGTGGTATTCACCGTGAATGACGACAGGTTGGGTCCTGCGTTGAAATAGACTTCCTGCCGATTGTACGAAGCCTCGGCGAACACCGTGACGTCGTCGGCTACTTCGTAGCTCAGGCGGCCGAACACGCCCCAGCGGTCATCCTCGGGGTTGAGGCCGATCCGGCGGCCGGAATCGTTGACGAGATAATCGCCGCCGACGGTGCGGGTCGGGGCGGTGGCGCCGCCCAGCGCCGGGGAATTGAACGATCCATATTGGAAGGGAGTAACCTGCCCGCCGCTGCCGAAATACAGGCCGCGCAGCCGATTGGCGACCCCGCCGGCGGATGCGGTGATGAAGCCGCCCGGCGTCTGATTGGCGATGCCCGCACCGGTTCGCGTGATGAACCGCGGCGTGGTGCTGACGTTGGAAACCCAGGCGGGATCCTGGAAGGCGAGATAGCCGGTGTGGTTCCACGGCCGGTCGCCGGGCTCGATCGAGAAAATGCCGTCCTGGTGCGCGATGTTGCCGCTGACCATGATGTGGCCGCGGCCGCCGGCGAACGAGGTGCCCGCGGCGATGCTGCCGGAATAGTTGAAGCCATCGCCGACGCTGGTGACGCCGGTGTCGGCCGAGACCTTCAATCCCTCGAGCTTCTTGTCGAGGACGAAGTTGACGACGCCCGCGACAGCGTCGGAGCCATAAGCCGACGAAGCGCCGCCGGTGACGACCTCGACGCGCTCGACCAGCGCCTGGGGGATGGTGTTGATATCGACCCAGCCGAAGATCGTCGATCCGACCGAGCGGCGGCCATCGATCAGAATCAGCGTGCGGCCTTCGCCGAGGTTGCGCAGGTTGAGCGCATTGATGCCCGCCGACCCGTTCGACAGGTTGAGCCGCGAATTGGCCGGCCTGGTCGAGCCGGCGAGCTGGGGCAGCTGATTGACGAAATCGGCGATGTTGTTGGTCGGTGACGTGTTCTGGATGTCTTGCTGAGTCAGCACGGTCAGCGGCGTCGGCGCCTGGAAGCCGTCGCGGATGATGCGGGTGCCGGTGACGACGACTTCGCCATCCTCGGCCGCAGACTGAGGCGCTGCCTCCTGCGGCGCGGTAGTGCCGGACCCGACAGTCTGCGCCGCAGCGGGCAGCGCGGTGAGAGAGGCGAGGGCCAGCGCGGCCATGCTCGAGAAACTTGCAAGATCCGATTGCCGGCGTGGACTTGTCATTACGACCCCCCTTTGGGATGAACCTTCGGGACCGGCGGACCGGCCTGCGCGAATGCCCTCCGCGGCAACGCACCGTACGCTCGCCGCCGCCTCTGTCGGGCCGGCATGCGATCGTACCGGGAACGAAGGTGCGCCGCGGTTTCGCGAAGCGTCAACCGGCGGCGGAGTTCTATGGCTTTATAACGCCATAGCCGCAGCCTATGGCTCGCCCCCATAGCCTCGTCCTATGGGCGGCACAGCGCTTGCCATGCGACGCGGCGGCGCGCGGCGCTAGCTTGCCGCGATCGCCACAGCAGGAAGTTTTGCCGATGTTCGACCGCCGCTCGTTCCTGCTCGGCTCGGTCGCGACTCTGGCGCTGGCACCGGGGGCGGCTGCGCGAAGCCAGGCGGGCGGGCGCGGCACCGTCGAGAAGGTGGCGCGCGGCGCCGGCGCGCCGATCGAGATCGTC
>JASLBO010000505.1 GCA_030146605.1 Sphingomonas sp.
GTCGCCCGTGATCGCCACGTCGCCGATAAAGGGTTCGGCCGAACCGGTATAGATCGTGCCGCCGCGGATCAGCAGGTCCACCTTCTGCGGCGCGGGCGACGCCGCTCCCAAGGCGAAGGCCGCGATTCCGGACAGCAGCGCGACCTTCATTGCGTTCCCCAAAATCCCGGTTGCGGCGGCCACAGCCAGCCGGCTTCGTCGCGCACGCCGCCCTCCCGATCCTCCATGAGCCAGATCGGACCGTCAAGGTCGACGAAATCGCTCATCCGCGCGACGTGGAGCGCCGGCGCGATCGACAGCGACGAGCTTATCATGCAGCCGGTCATCAGCCCCAGCCCCCGCGCCCGCGCCGCCTGCGCCAGCGCCAGCGCCTCGGTCAGCCCGCCCGATTTGTCGAGCTTGACGTTCACCATCTGATAGCGCCGCGCCACCTGATCGAGATCCGCTGCGACATGCACCGATTCATCCGCGCAGATCGGCACGTCCGGGGTGAAATTTTCGAGCCATTCGTCGGCGTCCGCGGGAACCGGCTGCTCGAGCAGATCGACGCGCAGCGTCACCAGCACCACCTGCATCGCGCGCACCAGCTGCTGGTCCCAGCTCTCATTGGGATCGACGATCAGCCTGGCATCGGGCGCAGCGTTGCGCACCGCGCGGATCTGCGCATCGGGGATCGTCGCGTCGACCTTGACCTTGATCAGCGGCGCATCGGCGATCCTGCTCGCCGCGACCGCCATCGCCATCGGCGTGTCGATCCCGATCGTCAGCGCGCTGACCAGCCGCCCGGGCTCGGGCGCGCCGATCGTCGCGGCGACGCTGCGGCCCGAAAGCCGCGCCTCGAGATCCCACAAAGCGCAGTCGACGGCGTTGCGCGCAGCGCCTGGGGGCAGCAGCCCGGACAATTGCCCGCGATCCGCACCGCCCTCGATGGCCCCCCGAACCGCTTCGATCGCCGCAAGCGCGCTCGCCACGCTCTCGCCGTACCGGGCATAAGGCACCCCCTCGCCGCGGCCGACCACCCCGCCCTGCTCCAGCACCACCGTGACCACCTCCGCCTGCGTCTTGACGCCGCGGGAGATCCGGAAGGGCTGGCTCAGCGGGAAGCTATCGTGCTGCGCGCGGAGGGTACGGGGCATAAAAGTTCGTCGAGGATCGCATCGACGCCGAAGGCGATCGGATCGGTACAGGGCAGGCCGTAACGGTCCGCGGTCCGCGCGCACAATGCCCGCGCCTCGGCCGCATCCATCGCCGAAGTGTTGAGGCAGATGCCGACCGCGCGAACATCGGGACTGGTCAGCCGCGCGACCGTCAGGTTCATCTCGATGCATTCGCCCAGATCAGGCAGCGCCCGCCCGGGAATGCCGCGCATGTGGAGCCGGTTGGGATCGTGGCACATCACGATCGCCTCGGGCTGGGCGCCGTGGAGCAGCCCGGTCGACACGCCTGCAAAGCTCGGGTGGAACAGCGAACCCTGCCCTTCGATCAGGTCCCAGCCGTCATCGCCGCGCGCCGGGGCGAGCTGCTCGATCCCGCCCGAGATGAAGTCCGCCACCACCGCGTCGATCGGCACCCCGCCGCCCGCGATCAATATCCCGGTCTGCCCGGTCGCACGGAAATCCGCCACGATCCCGCGCGCCTGCATCCCCTGCGCCAGCGCCAGCGTGGTATACATCTTGCCCACCGAGCAATCGGTGCCGACGGTGAGCAGCCGGTGCCCGGCACGCCGATATCCGTTGCCGACCTTCAGATCCGCCGGCGGATCGCGCACGTCGAAAAGCTGGAGCCCCTTTTTCTTCGCCAATGCAGCCAGCCGCGGCTCGTCGCGCAGCCTTTGATGGAGCCCCGAGGCGACGTTCATCCCCGCATCGAGCGCCGCGGCCGCATCGTCGACCAGATCGCGGCCCAATGTCCCGCCCGAATTGGCAATGCCGAGCACCAGAGTCCGCGCGCCCGCCCCAGCCCCCTCGGCAATCGTCATCCGCGGCACGCCGAGGGTAAGCGGGCAATCGTCATAGCGAAATTCGCCGACGCAATCGTCAGGGCGAAAGGCGGCCAGGCCGCGCGACGTCTTGATGCCGACGGTGTCGGTGCTGTGGCCGAGATAGAGCAAATAGGGAGCGGGGATCATCACCCGCTATCCGTAATCCGCGCGCCGAAAAGTCTGCGCATAACGTCTGGGCCGCGCGGCATAGCCCGTTGTTATGGCCCCCCTTAGCCTCAGGCGGAACAGGCGCAGATCTGAAAAGCGGCGATACCGCGACCCGCCAGCCGATGACCTGCCACGACGCGGTTGCCGTCCTGGCCGACGCGATGCACCCTACGCCACGTCGATCACGCTTCGTAGCGTCTTCAGGAAATCGGTGGCGAGTGCGGTGAGCGGTCGGTTGTGCAGATACATCGCGTGTACGCCGAACGTGATCGGCGGCTTGAGCGGCCGCATCGCGAGACCCGGCGCCAGCGAGGCCTGCGCAGTGAAGCTGTCGACCACGGTCATCCCCACGCCCTGCTGGACCAGCGCCGCGGCAATGTAGAAGGTGCGCGCGAGGATCACGTCGTCCAGCACGATGCCCTGCCGCTGGACTTCCTGGGTGAACAGCTGCCCCATCGGCCCGCTGGTCGCGAGGCTGATGAAACGGTGCCCTTCCAGGCAGCTCATGTCGCAGCGCGGCGGCGCATCGGGCATGTCCTGCTCGCGATAGAACACCACCAGCTCGCCTTCGCCCAGCGGCTTGTGGTCGATCGGCGCCGCGGGGGGGACTTCATAGGCGATCGCGATATCGGTCTCGCGCTCGAACAATTTGCGCAGCAGATCGTCGTGATGGACGGTCTGGAGGTCGAACTTGACGTTCTCGCGCGTCTTCAGGAAGCGCGCCACCGCCGTGGGCAGCGCCTGCAGTGCGAGGCTGGGCAGCGCCGATACGCGCAACATGCCTCCTGCGCCGCGCCGCAAATTCTTGCCGGCCTCGCGCAGCGCATAGACCCGGTCCTGAATCTCCGAGACTTCGGTGAACAGCGTATGCGCGTCCTCGGTCGGCACCAGCCGGCCATTGGTCCGCTGGAACAGCTGGAAGCCGAGCAGCGATTCCGCATGCCGCAGCATCTTCGACACCGAAGGCTGCGACACGTTGAGCGCGCGCGCCGCCCCGCTGACCGAGCCGTTCACATAGACCGCGTGGAAGATTTCGATATGCCGCAGGTTCATGGGTGTGAAGACTATCGCTATTTGCGAAAAGGGAAAGCGCTGGTCATCCTCGGCGAATGTTGCTCCCTCTCCTCCTCCTCGCGGTACCACCGCAAACCCCCGCGGATCCCGTCGCGATCGTCCGTATCGCCTTCGACCGCGGGCAGGAGACGCGGATCAGCGTCCGCGGCCATGCCGATCTCGCGGCGAGGCGCCCGGTCACTGCCGACGATCCCGTGCGGGTCGCCTCGGTATCGAAGCTGGTCGTGGCGATCGGCGTGCTGCGGCTGGTCGAGCAAGGCAGGCTCGACCTCGACGCCGATGTTTCGAAAACGCTCGGCTGGAAGCTGCGCAACCCCGCTTTCCCCGAAACCCCGATCACGCTGCGGCTGCTGCTCTCGCACCGATCGAGCCTCACCGACAATGTCGACTATGTCCTCCCGCTCGATGCCGACATGGCCGACATGCTCGCCGACTCCAAAGCCTGGGACACCGGGCACGCCCCCGGCAGCTTCTTCCGCTACGCCAATTTCAACTTTCCGGTGATCGCCGCGGTGATCGAGCGCGCCACCGGCGAGCGCTTCGACCGGCTGATGCAGCGGCTCGTGCTCGCCCCGCTCAAACTCGACGCCTGCTATAATTGGGCGAGCTGTTCCCCGGCGAGCGCCGCCAGAGCCGTGGTGCTCTATCGCGACAAGCAGCCGACCAGGGACGACAACAAGGGCGCCCCGCCCGCCTGCGCGGTAACTCCGGCGCGCGACGGCAGCTGCGATCTCGGCAAATGGCGCGCGGGCGCCAACGGCGCGATCTTCTCGCCGCAAGGCGGGCTGCGCATCTCGGCGCGCGGACTGGCCAGGATCGGCCGCTTGCTGCTCAACCGCGGCAGCCTCGATGGCGTCCGCCTGCTCACCCGCAAATCGGTCGCGCTCCTCGAAACCCCGCTCTGGACCTTCGATGGCAGCAACGGCGACACCAGCAACGGATTCTATTGCAGCTACGGTCTCGCGGTGACCTTCCTGCCCACCCCGCGCCCCGGCTGCCGCGACGGTCTGTTCGGCGATGCGCGCCCGCGCCTCGGCCATGGCGGCGAGGCGTACGGCCTGCGCTCGGGACTGTGGATCGATCGCGCGGCGGGCACGGGGGTCGCCTTCTTCGCCACCGAC
>JASLBO010000087.1 GCA_030146605.1 Sphingomonas sp.
CCTGCTTTGGGAGCAGGATGTCGCAGGTTCGAATCCTGTCTCCCCGACCACTTTCAATTTACGTCTTGTTTTCTATAGCTTAACCGCTTGAGCTACAGTTGAAATATACAGCGGGAATGTAGCTGATGATGGCGCCGGTAACCCGGATTGTCGGCGGCAAAAAGTACCACGGAGATTATGCGGCCGAGAAATCCATAGCGATTCTCTCATCCGAGTTCGGGCAAAAGAGGGCGCAGCTCGGAAGCTTACCCCCGGAGCATCTCGCCGGAATGCTTTTGGCCGAACAAATCAGCGCGTATTTGCTCAAGCAGCGTACGTGCGAACGCGCGCTAAGGGCGGCGCATTTTTCAGCCTATTGCGCTGCTGCCTTCGAGACCGGCCATGCGGGTCGTTTAAGTTCTGCACCGGTGGGTGATCAGGATGTTGACATCAGGATCGATTTTCTGCGCCTGATCGGCATAAGTGGCGCGGACCGCGCCGGCGATCTGGAAGCCCGCAAAGTCGAACGGACGGCGCGAGCGGACCTTGACCAGCCCAACGATCCCCCTTCGATCAGATCGGCGGGGTCGATTCGTAGACGTCGAACCCCGCCAGCGCGCCAGCGGGGAAATCTTGCAGCGCGACGTCGCGCTGCTCGGCGGTGAATACCTCCCGGCGGTTATAGGTGGTGGTCAGATTGGGCAGACCGCGAACCTGGACGCCGCCCCTTCATCGCTGCGCGATTGACCTGCACTCCGGGGATTCGCGCCAGGGCTTCGGAGGCGTTGTTGTCGGGCAGCTTGCCGATATCTTCCGGCACGACGGCGTCGACGATCTGGTCCGGATCCCGCTTGAGTGCCTGGGCGTTCTGCAGGCTGCGGCGAACACCAGTCACGACGATGTCGTCTTGAGCTGCCGGCGCTGCGTCGCGGGCCATTGCGACAGTTTGTGGGCTGGCCGGGTCGGTCTGGTCTGGTCTAGCGCAGGGGGTATGCAGATGGTCGTCGGGCCCGATACGGCCGACAGCAAGACGCCCCTTTGCGCACGCATTTTCTCTCTCTTCGCCTCGCACCTTGCTCGGTTCGGCAGGCGCGTTGCGCGGGGTCATAACTTGTCGATGGAAAAGTAAAACAACTTCGTTTATTATTGGTCATGGGCAGGTTTGCCGTGGCCATGATTGAGAAGTGTCGCCAGTCAGCGAGATTTCTGGACGCTCCGACAGGTGCTCTGGACGTCATGCCGACGAGGCGGAACCCGCTATCCGGCGATCTAGAGGAGAAGAGGGATGATCGACACGCGAACCAGTCTGACCCGACGCGACTGGATGCGCGGCGCGGCTGCCACTGCCGGCCTTTTCGCGGTTCCGGGCAGCGCGTCCGCCCGCCGCATCTCGCCGGGCGATCGGGTCAATGTGGCGGTGATCGGCGCCGGCGGCATGGGCGCGCAGAACATGACCAAGCTCACCAGCCAGAACATCGTCGCGCTGGCCGATGTCGATTTCGCCCATGTCGCCAAGGCCTTTGTCGACGGCAAGGGTGCTGCGCGTCCGGAGCGCCAGGCGCTCAGGCAAGCCTATGACGGTGCGGCGAAGTTCGCCGATTATCGACGTATGCTCGATAGCCGCAAGGACATCGATGCCGTGGTGATCGCCACGCCGGACCATCATCATGCGATCGCCGCCAAGATCGCGATGGAGCGCGGACTCCACGTCTATGTGCAAAAGCCGCTCACCTATACGGTGCGGGAAGGGCGGGTCTTGCTCGATCTCGCCCGCCGCAATCCCAAACTTGTCACCCAGATGGGCAATCAAGGCCATTCGGGCGATGATGGACGTCGCGTCGTCGAACTGATCCGCGGCGGCGTCATCGGCCGGGTGCGCGAAGTCCATGCCTGGACCAACCGGCCGGTCTGGCCGCAGGGAGAAGCTCGCCCGGCGGCAGTGCCGAAACCGGCCAGCCTCGACTGGGACCTATGGCTCGGGCCGGCAGCGGTAGATTGGGGCTATCATCCGGATTATGCGCATTTCAACTGGCGCGGCTGGGTGCCGTTCGGCGTCGGCTCACTGGGCGACATGGGCGCGCATCTGATCGACTTCCCGGTCTGGGCGCTCGAGCCGGGCCTCCCTACGCGGATCGAAACGCGGCACAGCCGGTGGGGCGGCGATTCGGACATCTGGGACGGCAAGCCGCCCGCCGATCTCGGCAGCTATCCCCTCGCCAACATCACGACCTACCAGTTCGGCCACGCCAGAGGCGGGCCGATCACCATGACCTGGTATGACGGCGGGCTGATGCCGCCGACTCCGGCAGCGATGCCGGCCGCCGCGCGGATGAACCCCGACGGCGGCGTTCTGTATGTCGGTGAGCGCGGGATGCTGATGCACGATACCTATGGCGAGAAGCCGGTGCTGATCGGCGAGGGGACCGAAGCGCGGGCGGCGGCGGTGCCGATCTCGTTGCGCCGGATAGAAGGCGGTCGCGAAGGGCATGAGATGAACTGGATCCGGGCGATCCGCGGCGAGGAAGCAATTTCCTCGCCATTTTCGGTCGCGGTGCCGCTCAACGAAACCATGATCCTCGGCATGGTTGCGATGCGCGCTGACCAGCCAATAGAGTATGATGGAGCCGCCGGGCGAGTCACCAATGTCGCCGATGCCAACCGCTTTCTGGACCGGGCGTATCGCAAGGGATGGGCAATATGATCTCCACCGCCGCCGCCGTGACTCTGCTCGGCACTACGCTGGGCCGACCGGGCATGCAGATCGCCCCGCAGACGCGCCCCGCAGGACACCGAGGTCCAGGCGCCGAAGCGCCGGTGGTCACGCCCGACCCGGTGTCGATGGTGCGGCTCCGTCCCTGCGCGAGTGGGTCGCCGCCAAGGACATGCACCTGCGCAATGAACCGTGGCGGATGGCATCAGGCGGCGGCGATCAAACTGCAGGATCATGGCGATCCCAGCCCGCCGAGGGGCGGGGAGTCCAACGGTGTTTGGAGAAGGGGGCGGCGGCGAGCACTGGTTCAGCGACCCGGCCATAAATCCCGCCCGGGACGCTGATCGAGCAACGGGTAGGGGAGGCGGTCAGCCGTTTTGCCCATGGTTACTCGGCCCGCCCCCGAATATCGTGTTTCACCCGCGATTATATTGTGCAGACCGAGTTCGAGGCTTCAGTTGCCTGCCTGCCTGACTGAGTAGAAGCGTAGTCGCGTCCTCCGAACCAAGCGGTGGAGAGAACAAATAGCCTTGGCCGAGCATGCAGCCGGCGGCAACAAGCAGATCCGCCTGTTCCTCCGTTTCCACGCCTTCGGCCACCACTTGTATCTGCAATTCTCTCGAGATGTGCAGCAAGCCTTCGACGATCGCTCGGCTTACACGATCGTCGGCGAGCCGTTCGACCAACCTCCGGTCAATCTTCAAAATATCTATCGGCGCAGTCAAGAGCCGCGTTAGCGAAGAAACTCCAACTCCGAAATTGTCGAGCGCTATGCGCAGCCCCTGATCGCGAAGCGAGGCCAACTGGCACGCCACCAAATGCTCACGCTGCCCGAGATATGCTGGCTCTGCTATTTCCAGGACGATCATATTCAGCGGTACGCCCGCAGCGACGACAATTTTGCGCAGTTGGTCTGCGATCTGGCCACCGTGCAAATCCGCCGTGCAAAGGTTTATCGCAACGTGATCGACCTGGAGTCCGCGATCCAGCCACGTCCGGATATCGGATGCGACGCGGCCCAGCATCCGCTCGGTGAGCGCAGTAGCTATCCAGAGATCCCGGGTTGCCTCCTGAAAGTCGGCCGTCGGGAATATGCGCTCGCCATCTCGCATGCGACAGAGAGCCTCAAAGCCTACGATTTCGTGTGAGTTTAGCCGGTAAACTGGCTGATAGTGCGCAAAAAGCCTGTCTTCGCGTAGCGCGGCATCGACCTGTCGGATTGCGTCGAGGCGTTTTGTTATGCGTGAGCCGATCCGACTCGAATAGTGGACGAAACCGCCCCGCGAGGTTTCCTTGGCGTGATAAAGTGCAAAGTCCGCGTTCTGCCGCACCCGTTCGCCACCCTCGTTCGCGCAGAGTACGGCGCCGCCGATCGTGGCGCTCGGCACGGCGAAGTGACCGGCACAATCGGCAGGAAGAGCAAGTGCTGCCAGAACCGAGCGGGCTTCCTTCTCGAGATCGACCGGCGAAGCGTCACTTCGCACGAGCACAGCGAACTCGTCGCCGCCAAGGCGATACGCATTATGGGGAGTGGAGGCACAAGCCACGCGCTTGGCCGCCGCTTCGATAAGGCGGTCGCCGACGTGGTGTCCGAAGGTGTCGTTGACCGTTTTGAGATTGTCGAGGTCAACGATCAGCAAGCCCCACAACCCCG
>JASLBO010000586.1 GCA_030146605.1 Sphingomonas sp.
GCCCGTGCCGTTGACTTCGATGCCGTCGTCGCCGGTGCTTGCGATCGTCGTCGCGGCGAAGGTGATTGCCGCAGCCGAGTTGCCGCCGATAAAGATGCCGTCGCTGGTCCCGCCGCTGGTGCCCGCGATGGTCGTGGCGCCGCTGACGGTGAAGCTCGTCCCGTCGAAATTGTTGAAGCTGATCGCGGTATTGGCCACCGTCCCGCTCGCCGCCAGCGAGGCGAAGTTGAGCCCGCCCGCACCGCCGGAAACGCCGCTCAGATTGACGATCTGGCCCGTCGCGGTCTGGATTACGTTGCCGGCACCGCTCACCGCAATCGTGCCGCCGCCGGTCGCGCTGAAACCGGTGCCGCCGACCGTCGTCAGGTTCAGCCCGCCATTGGTGAAGTTGATCGCCGCCCCGCTATTGGTCGCAAGGTTCACCGCGGCGCCGCCGGTGGTGTTGAAGCGCTTGGTCGCGCCCGTGAAGTTGACGGTGCCGCCGCTATTGCCCGTCACGCTGAGCCCGCCCGTGCTTCCGGCGCCGGCGGCGTTGATGTTGGCGGAGACCGTGATCGTGCCGCCGCTGTTGCCGGCGATGTTGATGCCGTTGCCGCTGTCCTCGATCGCGCCCGACAGCGTGACGGTGCCGCCGGTCCGTCCCGTCGCTTCGAACGATCGGCCGGCGGTCGCGGTGATCGTCCCGCCATAGCTCAGGTCGAGCGAGTCCCCGGCGAGCGCGATGCCCTGCGTCGTCGCGGTGATCGCGCCGCCGGCGATGTTCACGGTGCCCCCCAACGTGCCTGCGGTGCGCTGGATGAAGACGCCGCTGGTGCCGCTGGTCTTGTTAACGCTCGCAAAGGCGAGACCGAGCGCCGTCGTGGTGGCGCCGCTATTGGTGATGCTGAGCAGCGTGCCGCTGCTCGTCGTGATCGAATTGCCGCCGCCCAGGACATTCACCGTGCCGCCGCCGGCGATCATCATGCCGGCGCCACTGGTGCTCGTGATATCGAGCCCGGATCCAGCCGCGTCGAACGTCACCGTCGAGCCGGCATTGGCGGAAAGATTCACCACCGTTCCGGTGCTGGCAATGGTCATCTGGCCGTTGAAGTTGATCGCGCCACCATTGCTGTTGGCGACCGAGATCACATTGCCGGCATTGGCGATGCTGCTGCTGATCGCGCCGTTGAACGTGACGGTACCCGCGTCGTGCCCGTCGATCTCCACCGCAACGCCGTCATTGTCGGTGATTGTCCCGTCGAAGGTGACGTTGGCGCTGCTGAGCAGCACAAAGGCATTACCCGCGCCATTGTGGGTGAGATTGGTCGCCGACCCGAAGGCGAAGGTTCCGGTTGCGCCGCTCAATATGTCGATACCGGCATTGCCGCCGTTCAGCGTCGTGGTGCCAGTGAAGTTATAGGTGCCGTCGGCGTTGCTGAACTGCATCCCGGCGCCGTTGGTCGCATTGATCAGACCGGCAAAGGCGAAGGTGCCGGCAGTGTGGTTTCCGGTGAAGTTCAGCGTCAGCCCGCTCGCTATGGTCTGGACGATCGAACTCGCCGCGTCGAAGTTGAAGCTGGCCGTCCCGCCGCTGACCGTGAGCGCGGAGGTCGCCGCGCCACTTATGTCGACATTGGTGGCGTTGATCGTGCCGGCGCTGTTGGTGAACGAAATGCCCGTCGCCGCGCCGCTGATGCTCAAATTGGTCAGCGTCGTCGTGCCGGTGGCATTGTCGAGCGTGATCGACGTCCCCGTCGCGCCGGTCGCGGTCACGTTGGTGATCGTGCTGCCGGCGGCGTTGAGGAAGACGTCGTTGGTGTTGCCGGTGAAGGTGACGTTGTCGATCGTGGTGTTGGTCGACGGGGTGATCTCGACGCCATAGCCGCCCACCGCATCGAAATTGCGGATCGTCATGAAGTTGATGACGGTGCCGGTGGCGCCGCCATTGTCGACGATGCCGCGCAGCGCGCCGGCCGGATCGCCGTCGAGGATGAAGCCCGAGATGCGGTTGCCGCTCGCGCCGAGCGTGATCACGTTGGCGCCCGCCGCCGAGGTGAGCGTCGCCGCGCCGTTGCCGGTGGGATCGGCGATGTTGATCGTGTTGCTCGACAGCTGGATCGTCGCGGGAACCGCCAATGTGAGCGCCAGCGCGCCCTGCCCGAAGCCCCGCACCTGATTGTTGGCGAGCAGGTTGAGCGTGTTGTCGGCGTTCGAACCGGCGGCGCTGATCACATTCCCGTCGTTAATCAGCACGATGACGTCGGTGGCACCGAGCGCGAGCTCGGCGGCGGCGAGCGTCATCGGGTTGGCGCCGTCCGCGCCGGATCCGTTGCCGCCGCCGGTCGCGCCGTTCGAATCGACGAACAAGGTGCGGCCGACGCCGAAGCCCAGGCCCGGGCTCGCCGCGAAGGTCACGTCGGTGAAGTTGTAGCTGCCGGCCACGGGCGCTGCCGCAGCGTTGATCGCCGTCGCCGCGGAGATCGTGGAGGTGCCGTCGGTGGCCGATTCGCCGTCGCCATAGGTGAAGGCCGCGTTGGTCGCCGCGTCGAGCCACACGCCGGTGGCGACGCCGGCGATAGTCGCGGTGGCGCCGCCCGCGGCGCTGTCGCCGAGCCGGATCACCTGCCCGCCGGTCGTGCCGCGCAGATCGACTGCGATCGAGGTGCCTGCCGCCGCCGCGTTGGTGACGTCGAAGTCGTTGGCGGTGATCCCCACCGACAGCGTGGCGCCGTTCAGATCGAGCGCAGTCGCGCCCGCGTTGCCGAGCCCGATGTCGAGATCGCCGATCGTCAGCGCCGCGCCTAGCGTCCCGGTGACATCGATGCCGCGTGAAATCACACCCTGCAGATTGACCGTCCCCAGCGTGATCGCGCCGCCCGCCGAACCGACATTGGTCAGCGCGATGCCCGTCGTGATACTGCCCGTCGAGTTCACGCTCGCGAAATTGATCCCGCTGGCGCCGACCGTAACCCCGTTCAGCACGATGACCTGATTGCCGTTGGTCGAGCTGATCGTGTTGCCGCTGCCGGTGATGTTCAGCGTGCCGCCGCCCGTTGCCTGAAGGCCGATCCCGCTGCCGGTGATCGCCATGCCGCCGCCGATGAAGTTGATCGTGGCACCGGCGTTGTTGAACAGCTCGACGCCGACCGCGGCGCCACTGATCGCATTCCCGGCGCCCGAGAAGCTGATCGTGCCGCCGCTATTGTTCAGGATCGACCAGCCGCCGGCGGCGCCGCCCGACTGGATGAAGCCGCCGAAGCCGATGCTGCCGCCGGTACGGTTGGCCACCTGCACGGCGCCGCCGGCGGTGTTCTTGAAAATTCCCGCATCGATCGTGATCGCGCCGCTGCCGCCGTCGATATTGACCCCGTTGCCGGCGGGATCGTCGAGATTGCCGATGGTACCGCCGCTGACCGTCACCGTCCCGTCGGAGCCGGTGATCAGGATGCCGTGACTCGCGGAACCATCGATCGTCGCGCTTGCGAAGCTGATCGTGCCGTTGCCTGCGCCATTGATCTCGATACCCTCGTCGCCGACGCTGCCGATTGAGGTAGCGCCGAAGCTGATCGCCGAGCTCGAGCCGCCGCCGATCCAGATACCGTCGCTGGTCGCGCCGCTGGTGCTCCCGATCGCGACTGTGCCGCCGCTAAAGGCACCGCCATCGAGATTGTTGATCAGGATCGCGGTGTTGGCGACGACGCCGGAATTGCCGAGCGACGCGAAGGTGATCCCGCCCGCGCCCGCAGTGATGCCGCTGAAATTGGCGACCTGGCCGGTGGTCGTCTGGATCGAATTGCCCGCCCCGGCGAAGCTGATCGTACCGCCGCCCGAAGCAGTGAGGCCCGCGCCGCTGGTGGTGACCACGTCGACGCCGCTGCCGCCGCCGGCGAAGCTGATCGTCGCGCCGGCATTGTTGGCGAACGACAGGCCCGCGCCGCTGGTGTTGTTGATCGTGACCGCGCCGTTGAAGGTCGCGTCGAGCGCGTCGGTCTGGGCGGTATTGTCCTGGATCGCGATGCCCGCGGTGGTGGCGCCGGTAACGTTTACCGCGCCGGTGACGGTGAAGCTGCCTTCGACCTGATCGAGCAGGATGCCATACGCACCGCCGGTCGCGGTGACGCTCGCCAGCGTCATGTTGACGGTCAGCGGATCGAGATTGACTGCGGTGCCGTTGGTCGTGTCGATCGAACCGTCTAGCGTGGTCAGCACGAAGCTGTTCGCCTTGGAATTGGCGACGAGCAGCCCGGTGCCGCCGTTATTGGCGATGTCGAGGTCGCTGAAGGTCAGCGCACCCGAGACGTTGGTCAGGCTGAGGCCATCCCCCTGGACCCGGGCGCCGGTGGTGCCGAGCGTCAGCGCGCCGGCATTGACTGCCTGGATTCC
>JASLBO010000200.1 GCA_030146605.1 Sphingomonas sp.
AACGCAATCACCAGTGCTGCGATTCTGCAGAACATGGCCGTTGCCGTCGTTCTTCGGAAACGCCGCCACATCGCCCGCCCGCATCACCGTCTCGCCGCTATTGTCGACGAGGATCGCCTCGCCGCTCAGCATCACGACGAATTCATCCTCGCCCTCGTGCCAGTGCCGCTGCGACGACCAGGCGCCGGGCTTCAGTGTGACATGGCTGAAGCCGAAATCGCCGATCCCGCTCGCCGGCGCGAGCCGCCGATACCAGCGCCCCTGCACCGCCTCCGAATATGGCGGCGGATAGCCCGTTGCATTGGTCTGCGGGATTGTATCGAGATCGAGCTTGGGCAATGCCACCTCCGCTTGTTGTGGAGAGCCTTTTGCCCGACGTCGTCGAACTCACCAAGGCGCTGATCGCCGCCGATAGCGTAACCCCCGCACGCGGCGCCGTGTTCGACGTGCTCGCGGCGGCGCTCGTCCCGCTCGGCTTCGCGGTCGAGCGCTTCGTCGAAGGCGCTGCGCCCGACGGCCCGGTCGAGAATCTGCTCGCCACCCGCGGCGATACCGGCCCGCATTTCGCGTTCGCCGGCCATGTCGACGTGGTGCCCCCCGGCGACGGCTGGGCGAGCGGCGCGTTCGTGCCCGAAATTCGCGGCGACCTGCTCTACGGCCGCGGCGCGGTGGACATGAAGGGCGCGATCGCCGCTTTCGTCACCGCGGCGGCGCGGGTGCCGGCGGACGGCAAGCTTAGCCTGATCATCACCGGCGACGAGGAAGGTCCCGCGACGTTCGGTACCCCGAAATTGATCGAGCGCATGGCCGAACGCGGCATGCACCCCGATCTCTGCCTCGTCGGCGAACCCACCTCCGCGCACCGCCTTGGCGATACGATCAAGATCGGCCGGCGCGGCTCGACGGTGATCTGGATCGACGTGCCCGGCAAGCAGGGGCATGTCGCCTACCCTCATCTCGCCGACAACCCGATCCCCCGCCTCGTTTCCGCGCTCGCCGAGATCGACGGCCTCGTGCTCGACGCCGGCAATGCGTGGTTCCAGGCGTCGAACGTCGAAGTCACCGACATCTTCACCGGCAATCCGGCCACCAACGTCATCCCCGGCAACGCCCGCGCCCGCCTCTCGGTCCGCTTCAACGACGAGCAGAACGGCCCGGATCTGATCGCGCGGATCGAGGCGATCGTGCATCGCCATGCGCCGGGCGCGCAGGTGCGCGGCACCGTTTATGGCGAGGCGTTCCTCACCCAGCCGGGCGCGCTGTCCGGCCTCGTCGCCGGCGCGATCGAGACGAAGCTCGGGCTGGTCCCCGAACTCTCGACCAGCGGCGGCACTTCCGACGCGCGTTATCTGGTGAAGCTTTGCCCGGTGGTCGAATTCGGGCTGATCAACGCGACGATGCACAAGCTCGACGAAGCCGTGGCTCTGGCGGACCTGGCGGCTTTGGCCGACGTGTACGAGGAAGTGCTGCGGCGGGTGCATTCGTAAATCCTCGCCCGGAGGCGGAGGATTTAGCTGGCGATCCGCCGCGGCTCCACATCCCGCACCCAGGCGAGGAATTCCTCCTCGGCCATCGGCGTCGCCACGGCATAGCCCTGCAGCACGTCGCAGCCGATCACCCGCAGCACCGCGGCCTGCGCGTCGCTCTCGATCCCCTCGGCCACCGCCTGGCAGCCGAGCCCGTGGATCAGACCGATCACCGCCTGCGCGATGACGCGCGCCTCGGGCTGCTCGACGACATGCTCGATCACGCTGCGATCGAGCTTGACGCGATCGACCGGCAATTGCCGCAGCCGCGCGAGGTTCGAATAGCCGGTGCCGAAATCGTCGATCGCGACGCTGGCGCCGTCGGCCCTGAGCGCGGCGATCGCCTCGAGCACTTCGCTCGAGCAATGCATCGCAAGGGTCTCGGTGATTTCGAGTTCGAGCAGGCTGGCGGGCGCCCGCGCCGCGTGCATCGCCGCGCGCAGGCGGCGGAAGAACTCGGCATGATCGATCTGGCGCTGGCTGATATTGACCGCGAGCCGCTGCTGGATGCCCAATTTGCCCCAGCGCGAGATCGTCTCCGCGACGCTTGCGACCACCCAGTCGCCGATCTCGACGATCAGCCCGGTCTCCTCGGCGCGCTGGATGAACGCGCCGGGCAGCTTGAGCCCGTCGGGGTGCCGCCAGCGCAGCAGCGCCTCGGCACCGACAATGCGGCCGTCCACAGCGCTCACCTGCGGCTGGAAGACCAGCGCGAACTGATCCTTGTCGACCGCGACGCGCAAGTCGCTTTCGAGCTGCGCGCGCTCGGCGATCTGCGCGGCGAGGAATTCGGTGAAATGCTCGGCGCGCCCGCGCCCGAGCGCCTTGGCGTGATACATCGCGGCATCGGCCGCACGCATCAGATCGTGCAGCGTGTTGCCGTGCTCGGGCCGCATCGCGACGCCGATCGAGGCACCGATCGAGATTTCCTGATCGGCGAGGTCGAACGGCTCGGAAAGCGCGAACAGCACGCCGCGGCCGATCCGGTCGGCGTCCCGCAGGGTATTGAGCTCGGGGAAGAACATGGTGAATTCGTCGCCCGCGAGCCGGCCGATCAGCGGCGGACGAACGCTGCCCTCGGCAGCGAAGCGGTCGGCCACGGCGCGCAGGCGATTGGCGACCATGCCGAGCAGCACGTCGCCGGTGGCGTGGCCCAGCGTGTCGTTGACGGTCTTGAACCGATCGAGATCGATGAAATAGAGCACGGCATTCGCGCCCGGCGGCAGCTCGGCGAGCATCCGTTCGGCAGTGCGCCGAAAATTGGTGCGGTTGGCGAGCGAAGTCACCGGATCGAACATCGCCAGCCGCTGGACGCTTTCGAGATTCTCGTGAAGCTGGCGGAACAGCCCGTCCATCGCCTGTGCCAGCGGCGGGACGCAGCGGCGCACTTCATCGGGAATTTCGCTCTGGAGATCGCCATTGGCG
>JASLBO010000216.1 GCA_030146605.1 Sphingomonas sp.
GCTCCTCCTCAGTCTCCTCGCAGAGCCGAAACGGATCGCCCCTCTCACATCAATCGATTTTAACTCCGAGAATGAGCGGGGGAGATGCGAAGCTCGGCTTCTTTCGCGGGGAGGCGCTTCGTCAGTTGATTTCACATCGCGACGATTCTTGTGCGATCTGAAACATCTGCCCGTCGGACGCTCCTATAACGGTTACAATCGTAGTTCCGGAGCAAAGTTGTAATGACACGCGGCATCCTTCTTCTCGCGGCTGCGCCTCTCGCGCTCGCAATGCCTGCTTTCGCAAGCACCTCGGACGATACCTCGCCCACCCCCAAGGTTGATGCGGGTTCCGCGACGGCAGGGTCATCGCAGGATATCGAAGCGTCCAGGAAGGGCAATGAAGAGGTCTTCTCGACCGGCGTCGCCAAGGGCCGCGACCGGCTCGACAGCGCCACCTCGACCAGCGCGCTGCGCGCCAGCGAGATCGAAAAGATCGGTGCGCGCTCGATCGCCGAGATCCTCCGCGACATCCCCGGCATTCGCGCCGAAGCCTCGACCGGCGAGGGCAGCGCCAACATTACCATCCGCGGCCTGCCGATCGCATCGAGCGGCGCCAAGTTCCTGCAGCTGCAGGATGACGGCCTGCCGATCCTTGAATTCGGCGACATCGCCTTTGCAACAGCCGACACCTTCCTGCGCGCCGATCTGAACCTCGCCGCAGTTGAGGCGATCCGCGGCGGCTCGGCCTCGACCTTCGCGTCGAACTCGCCAGGCGGGATCGTCAACTTCATCTCGAAGACCGGTGATACTGACGGCGGCGCCGTGCAGCTCTCGACCGGGCTCGATTACGGCATGCGCCGCATCGACTTCGATTATGGCACGCACATCAGCCCGACCTTGCGCTTCCATGTCGGTGGTTTCTGGCGCGACGGCGAAGGCCCGCGGGCGACCGGCGTTAATTCGACCCGTGGCGGCCAGATCAAGTTGAACGTCACCAAGGAATTCGATGGGGGCTATATCCGCATCTACGGCAAATATATGGACGACATCACGCCGGCCTATGACATCACCGCGCTGGGCGTGAGCGGAACCAACGAGAAGCCGGTCTACCAGAACATCCCCGGCTATGACGCACGCCACGATTCGCTGTTCTCGAAGAACTTTCAGAGTCTGTTGACGCTCGACGGCAACAACCAGCCGGTCCGCGACGACATGACCGCCGGCCAGCACGCGATCGTCAAGTCGATTGGCTTGGAGAGCAAGTTCGAAGTTGCCGGCTTCGATATCACGGAGCGCTTCCGCTATGCCGACATGTCCAACCATTATATGGGCATCTATTACGCGCAGTTCGTTCCGGCGGCGATGATGCCCGCGGCGTTCGGCGTGCCCGGCGGCAGCCTGCGTTACGCCAGCGGCCCGAATGCGGGTCAGACGATCACCAGCCCGACGACGCTCAACGGCAATGGCCTCGGCGCGCTGATGATGGTCGCCGATACCGATCTCAACAGCCTGAAAAACGTCACCAACGACATCCGCGCCAGCCGTGTGTGGAACGTGGGCGGCAACGATCTGACCACCACGGTCGGCCTGTACAGCTCGCACCAGACGATCGATTCCGACTGGAACTGGGCGTCGGTGCTGAGCGGCGTTGCCAGCGATGGCAATGCCCAGCTGCTCGACCTCGTCACGCCAACGGGCGTGAAGATCACCCAGGACGGCACGCTGCGTTACGGCTCGCCGACCAACCCGGCCCAGTTCAACCGCGGCTACAAGCTCGGCTACACCACCAACGCGCCGTTCGCCTCGGTGAACCTCAAGCTCGGTGGCGTCGCGATCGGCGGCAGCCTTCGTTATGATTTCGGCAAGGCGAGTGGCACAGTGCTCGGCTACGATCTCGGCGGCGGGCGCGTCGGCACCGCAGCCAAGGACATCAACGGCGACGGCGTAATCTCGGTCCCCGAGATGCAGGTGGCGGTGCTCCCGCTGACCAGCCCGGCGCCGGTCGATTATACCTACGGCTATCTGAGCTATTCAGTCGGCGTGAACTGGCGCATCGCGGAGCCGCTCGCAGTGTTCGCGCGCTACAGCCGCGGCGGCCGCGCCAATGCCGATCGCATCCATTTCAGCCCGTTCATCAGCTCGACCGACGGCAGCCTGCTGAACAAGGACACCGGAGTCGACGTGGTGCACCAGGCCGAGGCCGGGGTTAAGTACCGGAACGACAATCTGACGCTCAACGTCACCGGCTTCTGGGCCAAGGCCGAGGATTCCAACCTCGACTCGATCACCGGCGCGCCATTGCTGCGTGATTACAAGGCGATCGGTGCCGAGTTCGAGGGCAGCTACCGAATGGGCATCTTCAGCCTGACCGCAGGTGCCACCTACACCGACGCCGAGATCACCAACGACGCGATCGACGCGACGGTCAGCGGCAACACGCCGCAGCATCAGGCGAAATTGGTCTTCCAGGCGACGCCACAGATCACCACCGACAAGTTCAGCGTCGGCGCGGTGATTGTCGGCACCACCGGCAGCTACGCCACCGCGACCAACACGCTCCAGGTGCCTGGCTTCGTCACCACCAACGCGTTCGTCCAGTTCCGCCCGCTCGATCGGGTTACGCTGGCAGTCAACGCCGCGAACCTGTTTGACAAGCTCGCGATCACTGCGATCGACGATGCCGTGATCCCGGCCGCAGGCGTGGCACGTGCCCATGTCCTAAACGGCCGCACGATCTCGGCTTCGGTCCGCTTCGACTTCTGATCGGTAACGGAAATAAGCCAACCTTCATGGTCCATGGGGCCATGAAGGTTAGCTCGCCAGTCTCCCGTTCTTGCGTAATGTGGACACCGCATGCCACTTTCACCGCCACACGCTGTGAGTACTCACGATTGGGGGATGCGGCCGAGCCTTCGGCCGAGTGGTTACCGCCATTCTCACGGACGTGCCCGCGCTATCGGGGCGCCTCTGCCGATCAGCTATTGCATCAACTCTCAAAAGGGGGCTGCCCGCAAGCGGCCAAGTTGCACACGCCTCATGGTTTTCCCTTACCGCTTTGCTCGCGGACTCCGGTCTGGCCTGTTTACAGCGGAACTGGCGTTTGAGCTTGCCCGGGCCAAGCGATGAACCTCTTTCGCCCAAGCCACTAGTGCGGAGCGCTTTTCATCGAAATAGTGGTGCCGCTGATAGACCCCGACAATTCCGGACCTGGCACCTGACAGGTGGTTGAGGACCGCTTCGGTCACCTCGAGTCGAATGCCCAGTCGCTGTAATCCTGTCGCCATGGTGCGTCGCAGATCGTGCAAGGTCCAATGCGGCACCGGACCGCCGACGCGCGCCTCGAGATCGGTGCGAAGACGGCTCATCGCCTTGCTGAACCCGCTCGGGCCCGCCTCCCAATTTCCTCGCGCCGGGATCAGTTTGTCACCCCGGTCATGGCCTAGCAGCCCCTTCACCAATGCGAGTACTGGAGGAGAGAGGGGAACTAGATGCGCCACGCCGTTCTTCGCGCGGGCTGCGGGTATTGTCCAAACCTTTTTGTCCAAATCGAACTCCGATCCCTCTGCCTCGAAGACCTCATTCCGGCGCTGGCCGGTGAGTAACAAGAGTTTGATCGCAGGTCCGAACGGGTGCCCCTCCCCTTCGAGAACATGCCACAGCGCGCCAATCTCGTTGTCTGCGAGAACGCGCTCGCGTGACTTCGGCTTCGGCGGTCGACCAGCATCCCGGCAAGGGTTGCCGGGAAGGCGATCCAGACGTGGTAGGGCCCAGCTATAGAACGCGGAAAACTGAGAGAGGACGTTTCGCGCCATGACGGGAGTGCGTTTACCGATCCTGTCGATGAACCGCGTGATCTCGCTTCGCGTAATCCCGTCCGCCGCACGGTCACCAAACTCGGGCAGTATATGTTGTTTGAATATGCGTTCCACCTCACCGATGGTGCGCAGATGGGCTTTCGACTGCCGGTAAGCGGGCCAGAGGGCGTCGAGCGTATACTCGTGCACGACGCGTCGCTGGGGCTTCGGGAGTGCCGCAGCAGGGTCCGCCTTTAGTTCGACATCGGACAGGATCTGGCGCGCCTTCTTGCGCGCCTCCGCGATTGTCAGCCGTTCGCCAAATCGTCCGAGCGTGAGATTGCGATTCTTGCCGGCGATGCGCTTACGCAGCACGAAGGTCTT
>JASLBO010000253.1 GCA_030146605.1 Sphingomonas sp.
CCACGCCCGACAGCCGCGATTCCACCGGGAACGGTACGAGGATCTTGCCCTGCATCGCCTGCGGCTGCGGCGTCCCCGCTTCGCCGAGTTGTTGCGCGCGACGATCTCGAGCGCCTTGCCATTGCCCATCTGGAGCACCGAGCGCTCGAAGATCGGGCTGCCGATGATGTACTCGTCGCTCGACGGGTCGACCGGATAGAAGCCAAGCGCGGCCATCGCATACCAGGACGAAGTCGCGCCCTGATCGTCCATCCCCGAATAGCCATAGCCGCTTTCGTCGCTGCCATAGAGATCGCTCAGGATGCGCCGCGTCAGCTCCTGCGTCTTCCACGGCTGGCCGCTCCACGCATAGAGAAACGGCGCCTGCTGATCGGGCTGGTTGCCATGGACATATTGGCCGATCACGCCGGTGCAGTCGCGGCAGATGCCCTTGGGATTGTACGGCTTTGTGAAGAAGTCATCGAGCTTGGCGTTGAACGCCGCGCGACCGCCCAGCGCGTCGATCAGCCCCTGCACGTCGTGCGGCACCAGCCACAAGGTCGACCAGCCCGACGCCTCCTTCATCATGAAGTTGTAATAGGGCTCGGCGGGATCGAACGGGGCGATCCACTTGCCGTCGGCGGTGCGCCCGCGGACGAAGCCGATCGAGCGGTCGAACACGTTGCGCCAATTGCCCGCGCGCTTGCGGAACAGCCGCGCATCGTCGCTTTTGCCCAGCCGCCCGGCCATCTCCGCCATCGCGTGATCGTCCCACGCATATTCCATCGTCTTGGCCACGCCCGCCTTGCCGCCGGCATGCGGCGGGCTGGGATTGCCCTTGGCGATCTCGTCGGAAACCCAGCCCTGCTTGTCATATTCGGCGAGGAAGTCGCGCGGGCCCTTGGGGTCGGTCGCGTTCTTGCGGAGATATTCGTAGGCGGCGGCGTAATCGAACGGAATCCCGCGGCGCATCGCGCCAAGATACAGGAAGACGGCATTGTCCGCGTGGAACGAGCTGTTCATGAACCCACGCTCGCGCGCCATGTCGAGCTCGGACTGCATGATGTCGCGCACCGTCTCGGGCTCCATCAGCTCGAGCAGCACGATCTGGTTGCGGCCGGTATCCCAGAAGGGCACCGGGCCGTAGCGGTCGTAGGCGGCAGCCTGGGTCTTGCCCTTCGAATCGGTGAACTGCTCGCCCTTGCGCGCCACCAGGCGCGGGCTGGCGAACGACTGCAGCAGCGTCGAATAGAACAGCATCCGCTGCTTCGGCGTCCCGCCGGTCACCTGCACCCGGTTTAGCAGCTTCGCCCATTCGGCGCGCGCCTTGCCGCGAATGCCGTCAAAATCCCAGCCCGGGCTCTCGGCGCGCAGCCGCGCTTCGGCGACTTCATAGCTGGCGCCATGGGCGATCTTGACGAGCACCGCCTCGCCCTGTGCGGTGGTGAAGTCGAGATAGGAGCCGGCAAAGCCGCCCTCGATGCTGCGCGTGTCGGGCTGCACGTCCTTGTCGCCGATGCCATAGCCGCGCGCATTGCCCGGCGCCTTGCGGAAGGTGCCGTAGCGCTTGAACGGCTTGGAGAACTCCGCGACGAAATAGCGCCCGTCGCGCGCTTCATTGTCGTTGCGGCTGGCGACGACGCCGCGCACGACGCGGTCGCCGACGATCTCGACCGTGCCGCCCCGCCCCTGCAGATTGAGGATGACATGCGCGCGCTCGGTTGCCGGAAAGGTGAAGCGCATCAGCGCCGTCGCCTGCGTCGCGGTGAGCTCGACCTTCGTCTTGAAGGTGTCGAGGAACACCGAATAATAGCCCGGCGCCGCGGTCTCGCGCGCCTTGTCGTACCAGGATTGGGTGTAGACCGGCGGCACCGTCCAGTCGCCGACCACCGGCATCAATGTCGGCGTCGCGCGCGCGCCGTAAGTCGGCCCGCCGCCGCCGGTGAAGCCGATCATCGTCGGGCTGGTATAATAATAAGGGGTCGCGACGCCCCACGGATAGCTCAGCTCGACATTGGAATTGACCGGCGCGGCCTCGACTGCGCTGTGCGGCAGCCGCGCCCCCGGTGAAGTCAGCCCCGAATATAACGGCTCGCCCGCGGGCGGCGCATTGCCGATCAGTTCGGGTCTGTCGAGCGGCGCGGTGCCGACCAGCGGATTGGCTTCGTCGACGGGCTCGCGCTGCGCCCGCTGCGCGTGGAGCGGACTCAGCGACAAAGCGGTTGAAGCCAGCAGGAGAAGGGAGCCAGATACGCGGCCGATCGACGGACTCTGATTCGGCGTGTGGACACCCAGTTTCATCATCGACCCCTTCTCCCGCGGACCGCTCGTGCGACCCGATCTTTATCGGCGACAGGTTCCGGCCACGCGGCCGGTCCTGCTTGCCCCGCGAAAGTCGATTAAATAAACCATTTTGTCAATTGGTTTCGCGCGTGGATCTTTACCTGATCCTCCCTCACGCAAAACGCGGCCGCTCCTCGAGGAACGACCGCGCTCAGCATCGGCAAAATTCTCAGGGCAGCGCCGGGCCGCCCGCAGCAATCAGAGCTCGCGCTCGATCCACTGCTTGATTGCGTTCTTGGGCATCGCCCCGACCTGCTTGGCGGCCTCCTGGCCGTTCTTGAACAGGATCATCGTCGGGATGCCGCGGACACCATATTTGGTCGGCGCGTCGGGGTTCTCGTCAATGTCGAGCTTGACGATGGTGACCTTGTCGCCGAATTCGGCGGCGAGTTCTTCGAGCGCCGGCGCGATCATCCGGCAGGGCCCGCACCACTCGGCCCAGAAGTCCACGAGCACAGGCTTGTCGGCCTGGAGGACATCGGCGTCGAAGCTGGCATCGGTGGTAGCCTGGGTGGCCATGGAACAGTCTCCTGATTGTTGAATGTTATCTATGTGTGCGGAGGTCCAGGCTCAAGCGCGCGAGCCCAAGCTTTGCTCCGTCGCGACCAAGTCGGCCTTTCGTGCCGCCAGCAGTTCCGGCGGCAGCAAGTGAAGCGTCGGTCCCGCGGTATAGAGCAACGCCGCCTCGATTCGCTTGCCCGGAAAGATCACCGCCAGCGCCGCGGCATAGGCCGCCATCTGGCGCAAATGATATCCCGGGATCGCCTCCACCGTGGCCGGCGCCCGCCGCGCCGTCTTGAAGTCGACCACGCGCACGGTGTCGGTCCCGACCACCAGCCGGTCGACCGTCCCCGACACCACCAGCCCCTCGACCACCGCCGCGATCGGCGCCTCGGCCAGCGCATCCGCGGAGAATAAATCGGCAAAGCGCGGATCCTCGATCACCGCGAGCGCCGCCGCCGTGATCTCGCTTCGCGCATCCGGATCCTCCACGCCACCCGGACCGGCGAGCCAGCGCGCGGCGGCCCGCGCGCGCGCCTCCGGTGCCAGCGTCGGCAGTCGCTCGAACAGCGCATGCAGCAACCGTCCGCGCTCGGCAGCGGCCCGCAGCCCGGGCGTCGGCGGCGGATCGGCGGCAAGGTCCTCGCCCAGAGAAGACGGCGCGAGCGGCCGCGGCGGACGCGCTTCGGCTGGCGCGGGCTGCGCGATCCAGCCGGGCAGCGCGGGATGCCCGATCGGAGGGCCGCCCTTGCCGGCCGAAGCCGCGACAGGCGCCGCCGGTTGCGTCCCGCGAAATTCGCGCACTTCGCCTTGCGCAACCCCGAGCGCATCGAACGCCCGCGCACACGCCGCATACCAGCTGGCCTCGGGCGGAACCCCCTTGGCCTGGGGCCCCAGCGCGCCGGCGATCACCAGCCGCTCCTCCGCGCGTGTCGCGGCGACATAGAATAGCCGCCAATGCTCCTGCAGTTCGCGCCGGTCTGCGGTTTCGAGCACGGCATCCAGCGGCCCGCCCCGCTCCGCCGCGCGCGGGCGGAAGATCGGGAACGGCGAACCCTCATGTCCCTCCGGCGCCCAGAGCAGGAAATCGCGTGGGGAGCGCGTCGGATCGACGGTTGCGTCGGCGAGGATCACCAAAGGCGCCTGCAGCCCCTTGGCACCGTGCGCGGTCATCACCCGCACCGCCCCCGCCGGCTGCGCCGCGTCGCGGACGATCTCGACATCGCCGCGATCGAACCAGTCGAGGAAGCGCTGGAGCGAAGGGGTGGCGACATTCTCGAAATTCAGCGCGGCGTTGAGCAGTTCCTCGATCGGGTCACGCGCTTCCTCGCCGAGCCGCAGCAGCAATTTCCGCCGCCCGTCGAGCGGCCCCGACACTATCTCCTCGAGGAAGCGATACGGCGTGGTGAAGTCGGCGCGGTTGAGCAAAGCCTCTAGCGGCGCGATCCGGTCCTTCGCCACATCGCGCAGATGCGACCACAAGGACGCGCTCTTTGGCCGCAGCGCCGCGGCCATCAATTCGTCCTGGCTCCACCCGATCAGCGGCGACACCAAAAGCGACGCCAGCGCCAGATCGTCCTCGGGCTGCAGCACGAAGCGCACCGCCGCGAGCAGATCCTGCACCGCCAGCGGTGCATTGAGCCGCAGCCGGTCGACCCCGGCCACCGGCACGCCCTCGGCATAGAGCCGCGCGACGATCAGCGACGCCAGCTCGCCACGCCGCTTGACGAGGATCATCACGTCCTCGGGATGCAGCGGTCGGCCCTTGCTTTCGAGCATCAGCCCCTCGGCCAGCCACTTCTTGATCGCCCGCGCAATGTCGCCGGCGAGCTTGCGGGTGGTATCGCCGACCCATTCCTCTTCGTCGGCATCGCTGCCGCCCTCGACCGCGGCCGGCCACAAGGTGACGGTCCCCGGCCCAGGCACTTCGCTGGCATGCGGCTCGGCGTCGCTGAGATCGCCCATCCCCGGCTCGGGCAATCCGCCCAGCGCCGCGTCGACGAATTCGAGCACCGGCCGGGTCGAGCGGAAGCTGTGGGTCAGCGACAGCGATTCGAGCTCGCGCGCCTCGACATCATAGTCCGCCCGCACTCGCGACGCCTGCCAGAACCGCTCGAATGCCGCGCGGAAATAGATCGGATCGGTGCCCTGGAAGCCGAAGATCGCCTGCTTATAGTCGCCGACGGTGAACAGCGTCCGCACCGCGTCGCCGTGTGCGCCCTCTCCCGCGAAGAACTCGTCGGCGATCGCGCTGACGATCTTCCATTGCAGCGGATTGGTGTCCTGCGCCTCGTCGATCAGCACATGCTCGGTGACCTGATCGAGCTTGTAGCGCACCCATTCGCCCATGCCGGGCTCGGCGAGCAGCGCTACGGTCTTGCGGATCAGGTCGTTGAAGTCGACCGCGCCCACCCGGCGTTTCGCCCGGCCATAGGTATCGGCATAGACTCTCCCCGCCTCGAGCCCGCGCGCGAGCAGATCGGCGAAATCGGCCTGCACCTTCATCCCGATCAACTCGCCGCAGCGCCCATGCAGCCGCATCGCGAGATCGGCATAGCCGGGCTCCTGCGGCGCCTGCCCCTTGCCGAACGAGCGCGGCTCGCCCTTGGCGGTGGCCCATACCGTATGCAGGTCGGCCAGTCGCAGCGCCCGCTTGCCCGGCGGCAGCGTGAGCCACATCGCGATTTCCTCGGCACGCGCGAGCCCCGATTTGGTCCCCCAACTCGCGTTCATCGCCGCGATCTCGCGCAGCCCGGCACAGTCGAATGCGTCGTCGCCGCAGCAGGTCTCGATCTCGGCGGCGATGTCGCCGCCCGGCAGGTGCATCGCGCGGCGCAGGAACGGCTGGATCCCGCTCGGCAGCATTGCCATCGCTTCGGCGTTCGACGCGCAGATCTTCAGGAACGCCTCGGCCTTGCCTTCGCCCAACCGCAAGCTCAGCGCGCCCACCGAGTCGATCAACCCGGCCCGCCCCTCACGCCCCGCATCGACCAGCATCTCGGCCAGCGCCTCGCGGGCCAGCACCGCCTCTTCGCGCTGGTCGAGCGGGCGGAAGCCGGGCACCAGCCCCGCCTCGACCGGAAATGCCGAGAGCAAAGACTGGCAGAAGCTGTGGATCGTCTGGATGCGGATGCCCCCGCCCGGCGCATCGAGCACCTTGGCAAACAAGGTGCGGGCGCGTGCCCGACCTTCGGGGGCGATGCTCTCGCCCAGCGCCTCAAGATCGGCGACCAGCTCGGCATCGCTTGCGCGCACCCAGCGCGCCAGCCGGCTGGTGATCCGCTCGGACATTTCGGCGGCGCCCGCCTTGGTAAAGGTCAGGCACAGGATCGCGCCGGGATCGGTCCCCGCGAGCAGCAGCCGCCACACCCGTGCCGCGAGCACCTGGGTCTTGCCGGTGCCGGCGGAGGCCGACAGCCAGATATGCCGCGCGGGATCGCTGGCGCGCCGCTGATTGCCCTTCAGGCGGTGGAGAGGGCGGACTTCACTCACGCCCATACCATTCGTCGCGGCGCATCAATTGATCATACTCTGCATAAGGCGCGTAATCGGGGTGCAGCTTGGCGGTGAACGGCGCGTCCCCGGTCAGCCACATCCGCGCCGCGCCTTCGAACTGCGCCACTGCCCGATCGATGAACTCGTCCGCCGGCAAATAATCGCGCCGCTTCGGATCGCACGGGCTCTCGACATAGCCGAACGCCCCGCGGCTGTTCTTCGACAGCGACCAATATTCGAACTGCTTCGCCCGCCCCATGATTCCGTCGAACCCGCCACGCTCGGCGATCAGCCCGAGCAGTCCGAGCTGCAGGCTGAACCCTTCGCGCACCGCGGCGAGGCTCGGCGGCTTGCCGGTCTTGTAGTCGACGATCGCAAGGCTGCCGTCCCCCATCCGGTCGATCCGGTCGAAGGTGCCGCTCAGCTCGACGCCGGCGAACGGGATCACGCCGCGCTTCTCGACCGCGATCACCTTGCGTGCCGGATCGACCGCGATCTGCGTGGCGATCCAGTCGACTGCCTCCGTCAGCCGCGGCGCCCAGAGCGCGCGCATCATCGGATGCGTTCGCTCGTCCCGCAGCATGGCGTCGGCGCGCTCGCGCAATTTCTCCGGCGCGCAATCGTCCTCGGCGAACCAGCGCTCGAGCACCGCATGCACCGCGGTGCCGCGCCACGCCGCGCTCGGATCGGCGTCGACCGGGTCGAGCGGCATCAGCCGCAGCATCCGCCGGGCGTAGAAGGCGTACGGATCCGCCTTGAGCCGGTCGACCTCGGTAACCGACAGCATCTTGGGCCGGAGCGCGACCGGCGGCTGCGGCGCCGGTCGCTCGGCCGGCTTATGGTCGCCAGGATCGTCGATCCCGCGCAGCCACGCCGCAATCTCGCCGGCGCGCGTCAGCCCGCCCGACAATGCTTCGAGCCGCAGCCAGAAGCGCGACGCGATCGTCGGCGCGCTGGCGTCGCGCCGGGCGCGGGTCAACAGCACCTGCGGCGCCCCCAGCCCGCCGGCGAGGTCGTGCGCCGAAAGCCCGATACGGCGCTCCAGTCCCGGCAGACCCAGCTCGGCGCGGATTCGCGGCGCCAGCCACGGGTCGGGCGCGGGCAGCCCCGGCCACACGCCTTCGTTCAACCCGCCGAGGATCATCAGATCGGCGGTCTGCAACCGCGCCTCGATCAGCCCGAGGATCGCAAGCCGCGGATGCCCGCCCTGCGGCGGCCGCACCGC
>JASLBO010000198.1 GCA_030146605.1 Sphingomonas sp.
GAACGTCCCGCACGCCTGCCAGTCGACGCCCCAGCGCGCCGCAGCAGCCTTGCAGAGCAGCGCGCGCGCCGCCGCCCCCGCGCGGCGCAGCTCGCCCTCGAAATTGCGCACCGAAGTCGAGCCGCCGGTCAGCATCAGCCCGGTCCGCCGGACATAGGTCGCCCGCAGAGTGTCGGGAAGCTTGCCCAGCGCCGCCTCGAACAATTCGTCGGCGGCGAGCGGGTTGGCGTAGAGCGGGTTGAGCGGCGCGGGTTCGACGCCCATCATCTTCCAGTCGGCACCGAGCTCGTCGGCGATGATCTGGGGGAAAGCGGTGTAGACCCCCTGCCCCTCCTCGCATTGCGGCACCGCGACCGAGACATGCCCGTCGCTGCCGATCTTGAGCCACGCGCCGAACAGGCTCTCACCGGGCGCCGCGGCCAGATTGGGAAGCCAGGTGCGCGGCCATGCCGCCCAGGCCACGACCAGCCCGATTCCGGCGCCGCCGCCGATCAGCAGCGTCCGCCGATCGAGCCTGATGCGCGCGCTGGGGTCCCGGGCCATCGTGCCGCTCTATCGCGCGGCTTGCGCCTGCGCCAGCCATTGCGGCCTTGGGTTTGCCGCGCGGCTGTTCTATCGCAGCGCGACGAACGATTGCCGGGGAACGACAAGACCGTGCTGCTCCATCTCCTCGCCGCCGCCGGCGATCATATCCAGTTCAAGGATCTCGGGCTCAGCCCGGTCGCCGTCTCCCTCGGCTTCTTCGACATCAAATGGTATTCGCTGGCCTATATCGCCGGGATCCTGATCGGCTGGTGGTATCTGCTCAAGCTGCTCGCCCAGCCCGGCGCGCCGATGGCCCGGCGCCACGCCGACGATCTGGTGTTCTACGCGACGCTGGGCATCATCCTCGGCGGCCGGCTCGGCTATGTGTTGTTCTACGCGCCGAACATGATCGTCGAATCGCCGCTTCAGGTCATCCGCCTTTGGGACGGCGGCATGTCGTTCCATGGCGGGGTGATAGGCACGACGATCGCGATCATCCTGCTGGCGCGGCGCAACGGGCTGAACTGGCTGCGCATCCACGATTATGTCGCCTGCGTCGCGCCCGGCGGGTTGTTCTTCGGCCGCCTCGCCAATTTCGTGAACGGCGAACTCTGGGGCAAGCCGGCGGACCTTCCCTGGTCGATCGTTTTCCGCAACACCGTCCAGACCGGCCTGCCCGAACCCGCCCGGCATCCCAGCCAGCTCTACGAAGCGGGGCTGGAGGGCGTGCTGCTCTTCGTCGTGCTCTGGTTCTGCTTCTGGCGCACCGATGCGCGCTACCAGCCGGGCAAGCTCGTCGGCATCTTCGTGCTCGGCTACGGTCTGTGCCGCTTCTTCGTCGAGTTCTTCCGCGAGCCCGACGCGCAGCTCGTCTGGCTGGTCGACGCCACCGGCCTGCACATGGGCCAGTGGCTCTGCATTCCGATGATCGCGGGGGGCATCTATCTGATCGCTACCGCAAAGGGCCGCCGCCAGCGCGTCGAGCCGATCGCGGGATCCGAAAGCGTCGCCTGACTGCCCGCCCGTGCTCCTGCGAAGGCAGGAGCCCAGGGTCATGCAGTCCGGCAACTACCGCGCCAGGCTGCAAAGCTCGGCGGCGCTGATACCATAGAGTTCGCAGATATGGTCGCGGAGCCGCCGCTTCGCTTCCTCCATCTCGACATAAGCGACGTCCTCCGCCGCCTCGGCATCGCGATTGACCACGTGCTGCGTCGGGACCAGTTCGCCCCATGCGATCTGGTGCCGGGCTGCTGCCTGCCGCACCGCGGCCGCCAATTCCCTGCCTTGCTCCATCGGTCCTCCGCCGCTGCATAACGTGCGAGCGCGCGCCTCGGCTCCCGGGATGACGAAGCCGGCGCAAGCGGTTAGGGACAGCGCGTGACCAGTCCCGATCATCCTCTCGCCGCTTCGCCCGCCGAGCGCGGCGGCAACGCGGCCGAGCCGTTGCTCGCCGAGCGCCTCTCCCGTGCGATTACCCTCGCCGGGCCGATCCCGCTCTCGCAGTTCATGGGCGCCGCCAACACGCATTATTATGCGACACGCGATCCGCTTGGCAGCCGCGGAGATTTCACCACTGCGCCCGAGATCAGCCAGATGTTCGGCGAGTTGATCGGGCTGTGGCTCGCCGATCTATGGGATCGCGCCGGGCGCCCTGCCGCGCGCTATGTCGAGCTCGGGCCGGGCCGCGGCACGCTCGCCGCCGATGCGCTGCGTGCGATGGCGAAGGCCGGGCTCCAGCCGGGAGTGGACCTCGTCGAAAACAGCCCCACGCTCCGCGCCGCACAGGCCGAACGCGTGCCGGGCGCCGAATGGCATCTCGACCTGGTCGGACTGCCCGAGGACGCACCGCTGCTCGTCGTCGCCAACGAGTTCTTCGACGCGCTGCCGATCCGCCAGCTGGTCGCCACTGGCGAGGGCTGGCGCGAGCGGCTCGTCGCCTGTCAGGATACATTGTTCCTGCCGGTCGTCGGCGACCGGAGCTTCGACATGATCATCCCGCGCGACTTGCTCCACGCCGATCCGGGGTCGATCCTCGAGACCTCGCCGGCCAGCGTTGCGATCCTGCGCAACCTTGCCGCGCGGCTTCTCACACAGGGCGGCGCCGCGCTGATGATCGATTATGGCTATGAAGGCCCGGCGATCGGCGACACGCTCCAGGCGGTGCGCGGCCATGCCTATGCCAATCCGTTCGAAGATCCCGGCGAGGCCGACCTCACCGCGCATGTCGATTTCGCCACGCTCAAGGAAGCCGCCGAGGTCGAGGGACTGGTCGTCCACGGCCCTGTGACGCAAGGCGCGTTCCTCAGGGCGATCGGGATCGAGGCGCGCACCGAAGCGCTCGCCAAGGCCTCCCCCGATCGCGCCGAGGCGCTCGCCGCAGACCGCGACCGGCTGATCGACCCCGAGCAGATGGGCGAATTGTTCAAGGTCATCGCGCTCACCGCCCAGGGCTGGCCGGTGCCGGCGGGGTTCGAATGAACTCGACCATGATCCGCTACCGAGACGCCACCCCCGCCGACCTCCCCGAGATCGACACGCTGTACCGCGAAAGCTTCATCGTGACGTTCGGGCATCTCTATCGGCCCGCCGATCTCGGCGCGTTTCTCGGCCAATTCACGCCCGCCGCATGGACGCATGAATTCAACAAAATTGGCAACGCCTTCCGCGTCGCCGAAGACGATGACGGGCTGCTCGGCTATTGCCATCTCGGCCCGGCCACCCTGCCGATCGAACCCGATGCGTCCACGATCGAGCTGCACCAGCTCTATCTCGCCGAGCGCGGCAAAGGCAGCGGCGCGGCGCAAGTGTTGATGGACTGGGCGATCGCCACCGCCCGCGCACGCGGCGCCGCACGAATCGTGCTCAGCGTCTATGTCGACAATCACCGGGCGCAGCGTTTCTATGCGCGCTATGGCTTTAGCGAGGTCGGCAAGAACCCGTTCCGCGTCGGCGATCACATCGACGACGACCGCATCTGGAGCATGGATCTGTGAGCCACGTCGAAGCGATCCGCGCCCGCGCGCTGGACAGAGTCGCGCACGGCTTTCTCGGACGGCGCGGTGGCGTCTCGACCGGCATGCTTGCCGGGCTCAATGTCGGCACCGGCTCGGCCGACGATCCGGCGCTGATTGCCGAGAATCGCCGCCGCGCGAGCGAGGCGGTGCTCCCCGGCGCGCGGCTGGTCACGCTCTACCAGGTCCATTCGCCCGACGCCGTCGCGGTGATAGAGCCCTATGAGGAGCGCCTCCGCCCGCGCGCCGACGCCTTGGTCACCGACCAGCCGGGGCTGGCACTCGGAATCCTTACCGCCGATTGCGCGCCGGTGCTCCTCGCCGATCGCGAAGCCGGGGTGGTCGGCGCGGCGCATGCCGGATGGAAAGGGGCGATCGGCGGCGTCACCGATTCGACGATCGCGCTGATGGAGACCCTCGGCGCGAAGCGCGAGCGCATCGCCGCCGCGATCGGCCCGTGCATCGCCCGCGCCAGCTACGAAGTCGATGAAGGCTTCCTCCGACGCTTCGCCGAAGCCGATCCCGCCAACGAACGTTTCTTCGCGGATGGCAAAGCCGGCCACTATCAGTTCGATCTCGAAGCCTATGTCGCGCATCGCCTCGCCGCGGCGGGAATCCGCACCGTCGAAACGCTCGGCCTGGACACCTATTCGGACGAGGATCGTTTCTACAGCTTCCGCCGCGCGACCCATCGCGGCGAGCCCGATTACGGCCGCCAGATCGCGATCATCGGGCTCTAAAATCCTCCCCCGGGAACCGGGGGAGGTGGCGCGCGTAGCGTGACGGAGGGGGCGTCTCCACAAGCGACCAACCTGCCGAAACGCCCCCTCCGTCACTTCGTGGTCCCCCTCCCCCGCTGCGCGAGGGAGGATTGGGATGGAATCGATCCGTCAACCCGTTACAGAAGATACCAATATATATCCGGAGAGCCCCATGACCGACGAAACCGAAGCCGAGCTGACCGGCGCCACCCCGCGCCGTCGTCCCAAAGCCAGCGTCGACAAGATCGGCGGGCGCAAGCTCAAGCCTTCCACGATGATGATGGGCCATGGCTATGATCCGGTGCTGTCGGAAGGTTCGCTCAAGCCGCCGATCTTTCTGACCTCCACCTTCGTCTTCCCCAATGCCGCCGCGGGAAAGCGCCATTTCGAAGGCGTCACCGGCAAGCGCCCCGGCGGCGCCGAAGGTCTGGTATATTCGCGCTTCAACGGTCCCAATCAGGAGATCCTCGAGGATCGCCTCGCCGTCTGGGAAGAGGCCGAGGACGCGCTCGCTTTCTCTTCGGGGATGTCGGCGATCGCGACGCTGTTTCTGTCGATGGTCAAGCCGGGCGACACGATCGTCCATTCGGGCCCGCTCTACGCGGCGACGGAGACACTGATCGCGCGCATCCTCGGCCGCTTCGGCGTCCACTGGCTCGATTTCCCCGCCGGCGCGACGCGTCCGGAAATCGACGCGGTGCTGAACCGCGCGGCGAGCGGCAACGTCGCGTTGATCTATCTCGAATCCCCCGCCAATCCGACCAACGCTTTGGTCGATGTCGAAGCCGTCGCGGCGAGCCGCGATGCGATCTTCAAGGGCGCGAAGCCGCCGATCGCGATCGACAACACCTTTCTCGGGCCGCTCTGGGCCCAGCCGCTGAAGCAAGGCGCCGACATCGTCGTCTACAGCCTCACCAAATATGCCGGCGGCCATTCGGATCTCGTCGCGGGCGGCGTGCTCGGCTCGAAGGAGCACATCAACACGATCCGGCTGATGCGCAACACGATCGGCACGATCTGCGATCCCAACACCGCGTGGATGCTGCTGCGCAGCCTCGAAACGCTCGAACTGCGGATGAGCCGCGCCGGCGAGAACGCGGTCAAGGTTTGCGAATTCCTGCGCACGCATCCCAAGGTCGAGCATGTCGGCTATCTCGGCTTCCTCGAAGAGGGCAGCCGCCAGGCCGATATCTACAACCGCCACTGCACCGGCGCCGGCTCGACCTTCTCGCTGTACCTCAAGGGCGGCGAGCGCGAGTCGTTCGCCTTCCTCGACGCGCTGCAGATCGCCCACCTCGCCGTCAGCCTCGGCGGTACCGAGACGCTGGCGAGCGCGCCGGCGGCGATGACCCATTTGTCGGTTACCGACGATCGCAAGCAGGCGCTGGGGATCACCGATAATCTGGTGCGGATCTCCATCGGTGTCGAGGATGCCGACGACCTAATCGCCGACTTCGACAACGCGCTGAACGCAATCTAGCGACCGGCCCCATTCCACTGCACTCTCCGCAATGGGTGGAAAGCGGACCCTCGATATCGGACCGCGCCTTTACTTCTGCAGGATGATTAACTGAGGAGGCCGCTGGCCATTCGCTTCGCGGCCGGCCGCTGCCTCGAGGCGGGAGGGTTGCACTCCAGCGTTCCCGAGAGCC
>JASLBO010000262.1 GCA_030146605.1 Sphingomonas sp.
TCATCCAGATCAAGGGCATCGTCCGCACCGCCGATATCGACGCGAACAACCGCGTCGCTTCGACCCGCGTCGCCGACGCCCGCATCGCCTATACCGGCAAGGGCGATGTCGCCCGCGCCAGCCGCCAGGGCTGGCTGAGCCGGTTCTTCCAGATCCTCAGCCCCTTCTGAGCGGAGCCGCAGCCATGATCCGTCACCTGTTGGAGCGCTTCGGCCGCATCCCGTTCGTGCTGAGCTTGTCGAAGCACGGCTCTCCCCACGCGTATCGCTTGCGGCCCTCGCCCTTCGACAAGCTCAGGGCGAACGGTGGTGTGTTCCTTGCTCTCCTCGGTCTGTTCGCCGCCGCCACCCCCGCCCACGCCCAGCGCGTCAAGGACCTCGGCGGCTTCCAGGGGATCCGCACCAACCAGCTCACCGGCTACGGCATGGTCGTCGGCCTGCCCGGCACCGGCGACGACAATCTCGAATATACCGTCCAGTCGATGAAGGGTGTCGCCTCGCGTTTCGGCCAGCAGCTGCCCCCCGGGGTCAATCCCGCGCTCAAGAACGCCGCGGTGGTGATGATCACCGCCGAACTGCCGGCCTTCGCCAAGCCGGGGCAGAAGCTCGACATCACCGTCTCGTCGATGGGCAAGGCCAAGTCCCTGCGCGGCGGCACGCTGATCCTCACCCCGCTGCAGGGCGCCGACGGCCAGATCTACGCGATGGCCCAGGGCAACCTCGCGGTCGGCGGGCTGGGCGCGGAAGGCGCCGACGGCTCGCGGATCGTGGTCAACATCCCGTCGAGCGGCCGCATCCCCGAAGGTGCGACGGTCGAGCGTGTCGTCGATACCGGCTTCGATCGCGCACCCTTCCTCACCTTCAATCTCGCCCGCGCCGATTTCACCACCGCGCAGCGCGTCCAGGACGCGATCAATAGCCGCTTCGGCGGCACCCGCGCCCGCGCGATCGACGGCGTGTCGATCGCCGTACAGGCCCCGGCCGGTGCCGATGTCCGCGCCGAACTGATGTCCGAGATCGAGAACCTCACCGTCGAGGCCGCCGAGGCGCGCGCCCGCGTGATCGTCAACGCGCGCACCGGCACCGTGGTGATCAACTCGGCCGTCCGGGTCAGCCCCGCCGCGGTGACGCATGGTAAACTCACCGTTCGTATCGATGAGGCCCAAAATGTCAGCCAGCCGCTGCCGTTTAGTAAGGGCGAGACCGTGACGGAGCAGCACAGCGCGGTGAGTGTCGAGGAGGAGAAGAAGCCGATGTTCCTGATCCAGCCCGGGCCCAAGCTCGCCGACGTGGTCAAGGCAGTCAACGCCATCGGCGCCTCGCCCGCGGACCTCGTGGCGATCCTCGAGGCGCTCAAGGAAGCCGGCGCGCTCAAGGCCGAACTGGTGATCCTGTGAGCACCCCGCTCGCCCCGATCGCCGGCGGCGTATCGACCGATACGTCGCGGCTGGCGTCGAAGGACAATCTCGATGCCGCCGGCAAGCGTTTCGAGGCGATCTTCACCGGCATGATGCTCAAGTCGATGCGCTCGGCCAGGCTCGGCGACGGGCTGTTCGACAGCAAGGCGACCGAGCAGTTCCGCGACATGCAGGACCAGCAGCTCGCCCAGGCGATGGCCGCGCACGCGCCGATCGGCATCGGCAAGGCGATGACCGAATTCCTCGCCAAAAACGCCTCGCTGGCGCCGCCCGTTGAGGGGAGCGATACGCCATGAGCGATATGCTCTCGATCGGTCTGTCGAGCCTAAAGGCCTATCAGACCGCGCTCACCACGGTGTCCGAGAACATCGCGAGCGCCGGCACTGCCGGCTATTCGCGCAGGACCACCGACATCCGTGAAGTCGTCGCCCCCGCCGGGATCACCACCGGCACGGCGCAGGGCATGGGCGTGGTCGCGCGCGGGCTGACCCGCGCCGCCGATGTCTACAAGACCGCCGAAGTCCGCACCGCCACCGCCGATCTCGCGAGGACCGAGGCCGGGGCGACGTGGCTCCAGCGCGTCGAGGAATCGCTGACCGGCAACAAGCTCGGCGACCGGCTGACCGGCTTCTTCAATTCGGCCAAGGCGGTGGCGGCGGACCCTGCTTCGCTGGCGCCGCGCGCCGCGATGCTCGAGGCCGCGTCCAGCATCGCCTCCTCCTTCGCCGCTACCGGCACTGCGCTCGACGGCGCGATGGAGGATCTCGACAAGAGCGCCGAAGCCGCCGCCACCCAGCTCAATTCGCTGGCGCGCTCGCTCGGCCGGGTCAATGCCGGGCTCGGGCGGCAGCAGGAAGGCACCAGTGGCCAGGCCGCCTTGCTCGACGAGCGCGACCGGCTGCTCGAACAGATGAGCGCGATCACCGACATCTCCGTGATGACCGACACTTCCGGACGCGCGGTCGTGCGCGTCGGCGGCGTCGCCGGGCCGGTGCTGGTGCAGGGCGAGAATACCGGCGCGATCACCTATCAGCGCAGCGACGAAGGCCTCGTCGCCTATACGCTCCATTTTCAGGGCGAGGGCAGCCCCGTATTCCCAGGCGGCGGCGTGCTGGCCGGCTTCGCCGAGGGTGCCGAACGCATCGCCGGCGCGCTCGACGAAGTGCGCAAACTCGCCACCGCGTCCGCCGAAGGCATCAACACGGTTCAGGCTGCGGGCGAGGATCTCGACGGCACTGCCGGCGCGCCGATGTTCGCGGTCGGCGACCCCGCCTACAAGCTGAGCCTCGTGCTCGACGATCCGCGCGGCATCGCCGCGGCGGCGCCCGGCAAGGGCATTCGCGACAATGGCAACCTCGCCGGGCTGGAGGCCCTGCGCGGCAGCGGCCGGTTCGAGGACACGATCGCCAGCGTCACTTCGGCCAACGCCGCCGCACTCTCGGCACGCAAATCGGTGGCCGAGGCGCAGACGGCGATGCGCGATTCCGCCGTTGCGGAGCGCGCCGCCGCCACCGGGGTCAATGTCGACGAGGAAGCGGTCGACCTGATCCGCTTCCAGCAGGCCTATCAGGCGTCGAGCCGCGTGATCCAGATCGCGCGCGATACGCTCAATTCCATCCTCGAGATCCGGTGAGGCTGACCCATGCGCGTCGCGACTTCGCAGCTCTATAATCGCCCCGCGTCGCTGATGACGCGGCTGACCGCCGAGGCGGACCGGACCCAGATCCAGATCGCGACCGGCAAGAAATTGCTCGCGCCTTCGGACGATGCCGGCGCCTATCTGCGGCTGCAGGGGATCAGCCGGCAGAGCGCCGATGACGGCGCCTATGCCGCCAATATCGGCATGGCGCAGGGGCTGCTCGCCCAGACCGATACCACGCTGGAAAGCGTCGAGGCCCAGCTCACCCGCGCACTCGAACTTGCGACGCAGGCGTCGAACGGCACGCTGTCGGACACCAACCGCGCGGCGATCGGCAAGGAGCTCGAATCGATCCGCGACACTTTGTTCGGACTGGCCAACACGAAGGACGTGCGCGGCCAGCCTTTGTTCGGCGGCGCGACCGGCGATGTCGCTTATGTTCGCAATCCGGACGGGTCGATCGGTTTCGCGGGTACCGGCGAGCCTTCGGCGATCCCGATCGGCGAGAGCGTGAGCATCCAGGGGACCGTGACCGGAACCCGCGCTTTTGCGGCGGGCGGGAGTGACATGTTCGCCGTGCTCGCCGATTTCGCCGCAGCGCTCGGAGCCGGCGGTGACGTCAAGGCGGCGGCCGACGCCGCGCTCGGCGGGATCAAGGGATCGCTGGAAAGTGTCACGCTGGCGCGGGCGTCTGCCGGCGCGCGCTCGGCACGGCTGGAGCTCGATACCGATCGGCTGACCGCCGCCGGCGAAGCGCGCGAGGATGTGCGATCGGCGCTGGAGGATACCGACGTCACCGTCGCGGTCACCGAGCTCCAGAAGACGCTGACCATCCTCCAGGCGACGCAGGCGAGCTTCACCAGGCTCTCCAGCCTGTCGCTGTTCGATTATCTCTGAGCACGCGCGCGCAAACACGCGATTTTCCGCTCAAACTCACGGCGAAGCGGTCGTTTACCAAAGCAGGCCGGCTAGCGGCGCAGGGGGAAGTTTAGTCGCATGTTCGTGCTGATCGGCTTTGTCGTCCTGATCGCGATGGTGTTCGGCGGGTTCGTCATCACCGGCGGCGCGCTCGGGCCCGTGCTCCATGCCCTCCCCCACGAGATGCTGATCATCGGCGGCGCCGCGCTCGGCGCGCTGATCATCGGCAATTCGATGAAGGAATTGAAGGCGCTGGGCAGCGGCTTCATGAAGGTCGTCAAGGGCCCGAAATACAAGAAGCAGGACTATCTCGACACGATCTTCCTGGTCTCCAAACTGATGAAGATGCTGCGCACCGAAGGCCCTATCGCGCTCGAGCCGCATGTCGAGGACCCCGCCTCGTCCGCGATCTTCGCCGAATATCCGCGGCTGCTCGCCGATCACACTTTGATCAACCTGATCACCGATACGCTGCGCCTCGTCGTGGTCTCGAGCGGCACGCTCGATGTCCATGCGGTCGAAGAGGTGATGGATAATTCCATCAAGACGCATCATCACGAAGTGCAGGGACCGCAGACCACCTTGCAGGGCCTGGCCGACGCGCTCCCCGCGCTCGGCATCGTCGCGGCGGTGCTCGGCGTGGTCAAGACGATGGGCTCGATCGACAAGCCGCCGAGCATCCTCGGCGGGATGATCGGCTCGGCGCTGGTCGGCACCTTTCTCGGCGTTTTGCTCGCTTATGGCATCGTCGGGCCGCTCGCGACCCGGCTCCAGCAAGTGATCGACGCCGATGCCGCGATCTACCACACGGTCAAGCAGATCATCATCGCCTCGCTCCACGGCCACCCGCAGCCGCTGGTGATCGAAGCCGCGCGCAGCGGCATCGCCCATCACAACCAGCCGAACTTCGGCGAGGTGTTCGACGGCCTGAGGGGTAGGTAAGATGGCCGGCAGGGCGCCGCA
>JASLBO010000267.1 GCA_030146605.1 Sphingomonas sp.
GAACGCAGTCCACGCGCAACTCGGCGTGGTGCCGAACCTTTTCCGTCTGATCGGCAACAGCCCCGCCGCGCTGCAAGGCTTCGTAGGCTTTTCGACCGCCTTGAAGAAGACGCTCGACGCGCAGACCCGGGAGCGAATCGCGCTCGCCGTCGCCCAGGTGAACGGTTGCGACTATTGTCTCTCCGCACACAGCTATCTCGCCGCCAATCTCGCGAAGCTTTTACCGGAGGAAATTGCGCTGAACCGGGAAGGGGGCTCGACCGATCCCAGGGCGAACGCGGCGGTGCGTTTCGCGGCCAAGGTGGCGAAGGAGCGTGGGCATGTGTGCGAGGCGGACGTCTTCGAAGTCCGGCAGGCCGGCTACACCGACGCGCAGATCGTCGAGATCGTCGCCCTCGTCGCCGAGAACGTCTTCACCAACTTCCTCAACGAAGTCGCGCAGACGGATGTCGATTTCCCGCTGGTGCGCGCGGCGCAAGCCGCCTGAACCCGGCTCGGGCCGGCGTCGCCGCGCCGGCCCATTTCAAACCGATGAGGGATTATGCCCTACGGATTTCTCGACATCGCATCGACGCCAAGCGTTCGAATCGCCCAGGCCGCGATGGGAAGCGATCGGCTGTGGGAGGACTTCAAGGGCCATCGCGCGTTCGACCGCTTCACGCCGCAGGAGGCAACCTTCATTGCCCGGCGCGACAGCCTCTACATGGCGACGGTCTCGCAAACGGGTTGGCCCTATGTGCAGCATCGCGGCGGCCCGGCGGGCTTTCTCAAGCTGGTGGACGACCGGACGCTGGCATTTGCCGACTATCAAGGCAATTTGCAGTATATCAGCCTGGGCAATTTGAACGCCGACGACCGTGCCTGCCTGATCCTCGTGGATTATCCGCGCCGTGCCCGTCTCAAGATCTACGTCCACGCTGAAATTGTGCCGACCGACTCTGATCCGCAGCTTCGCGAACTGGTGCTGGACCCCACTTACGAAGCGCGGCCGGAGCGGATCATCCGGCTGCGGCTTCGCGCTTTCGACTGGAATTGTCCGCAGCACATCACGCCGCGCTTCACCGAGGCAGAGCTCGCCGGAGTGCTTCGGCCGATACGTGACCGTCTGGCCGCGCTCGAAGCAGAAAATGCCGAACTGCGCGCCCGCCTTCCCGAACAAGAGGAAATGTAATGGAAACCGCACGCCCCCCGCTGCCACCGTTCACCAGCACCGAGGCAGCGTTGAAGGTGCGCCTCGCGGAGGATGCGTGGAACACGCGCGATCCCGTGCGGGTATCGCTCGCCTACACGCCGGACAGCCATTGGCGGAACCGCACCGAGTTCCTCCGAGGCCGCGACGCCATCGTGGGTTTCCTCACGCAAAAGTGGATGCGCGAACTGGAGTACAGGCTGGTCAAGGAGCTCTGGACGTTTAGCGAGAATCGGGTGGCCGTGCGGTTCGCCTATGAATGGCATGATGACAGCGGCAATTGGTTCCGATCCTATGGCAATGAGCTCTGGGAGTTCGCCCAGAATGGACTGATGCGGCGGCGGGTGGCGAGCATCAACGATGCGCCCATCGAGGACCGCCAGCGCCTTTACCATTGGCCACTCGGCCGTCGACCTGACGATCATCCCGGTCTGAGTGATCTCGGGCTGTAGCCGTCCTGAACTGAACCAATAGCCTGTTATTCTTGCCTCGACTATTGGAAGTTGCCATTCCGCTAACGGCCCAGTTCCGGACGTCCGACGCCGTTGTCGATCAAGGTCCGCTTTTCGCCGGGGGTGAGCCGAAAGCCGCCAGTCGGCTGTCGGCCCACTTTCGGCCATTGCTGGGCTCTCACGGCGAAAACACGAGTTCGATTCTCGTAGGGGTCGCCAAGCAAACTCAATGCGTTAGCTGGAGAAATCGGCGCTTCGGCGCCGTTTTCGGTAACGGATCGGTAATAAACCTCCTGAGCCGCTGATGCACCTAGCGAGACAGCTGAACCTCGGTCGCTCTGCCGGTCGCTGTCGCGACGATGCTCCAGCATCAAACCGACAGGCTCAACGGCAGGAAATGGGCCGGCTGTGGACTGGCAGGTCTTGGGCGCCCGATGTACAAAGCGGACGCTCATTCAGGCAGTTTGCAGAGCGACGCGGCGCTTTTGGCCGAGCTCACTGCGCCATTGGCGCTGTCGCGCTGGCGCGCAGCGGGCTTCGACGACATGCTCACGGACTGATCGGAGCCGAATATGGAGAAGGCGCATGCCACGCACGGGATAGGATCGACGGGCCGCGTGCGGTGGGCGCTGCCGCTGGTGACGTTCGCGCTCTCCGCACCAATGCCGGCGCGCTCGCAGGAAGCGCAGGTGCTGTCCGCGTCCGAATGGCAGATATATGGTACCGCGTACGCCCGAAACCGTGATGCTGACGTGCCCGGGGAGGGCACGGTCCGGATCGATCCGCGCGGCGTGACTGACCAGCCCTGGTCCAGCGGCGCCGCGGTGCCGGTGCCGGGGGCGCTCGCAGCCGGGGAACGGGTGAGTGCGGTGTTCTGGGTGCGCGCGGAACGCCCTACGGCCGTGACTATCGGCCTGCAGGGCGGCGCACCGGACTACGCGCGCTTCGCACAGGCGCAAGTGACGCTCACCTCCCGCTGGCAGCAGGTGGCGATCAGCGGCACCGCGCCCTCCGCCTTCCCCGCCGGAAGCCAGTCACTGTCGGTCCCGCTCGGGCTTGCGACGGGCAGCGTCACGCTGGGCCCGGTCGCGTTTCAGCGTGGAGCGCCCGATCGCGTCGTAATGGCTCGCGCCTTTTCCGCCTTCCGCCCTGCATCGATCGCCACGGACTTGGTGATCCCGTCCGAGCCCGGCGTGACGCTGGCAGGAACGCTGCACCTGCCGGTCGGACGCACCGGCCCGGTGCCGATCGCCGTGCTGATCCAGGGTCACGGGCGCAACGGCCGAGGCGGCTTTCCGGAGATCGTGAAGCGACTCGCCTCCGACGGCATCGCCGCACTGGAATATGACAAGCGCGGCATCGGGCAGTCGACCGGCGAGTATCGCGAGAACATCGAGCGGCTGACCGCCGATGCCGCCGCGGCGGTGGTCGCGATGCGCCGCCGGCCTGAGATCGACGGCCGCCGCGTTGCGCTGGTGGGGCAGAGCCAGGGCGGCGTGATCGCGCCGGCAGCGGCCGCGGCAGATCCGGCAATTGCCGCTGTGGTGACGCTGGCGGGGTCTGTGGGCGATGGCCTGCCCTATCTGCGCCAGGCGCTTCGAAATCAGATGGTCGCAGCGGGCCGGCCGGCGGCTTCAATCGACCCCGCGGTGGATGCCGCGATGTCGCTAATCCAAGGTCGGATCGAC
>JASLBO010000283.1 GCA_030146605.1 Sphingomonas sp.
CCAGTGCGTCGACATATTGCCCGGCGATCGCGGCGCGCAGCGTATCGCGGCTTTGCCCGAGCGCGGCCCAGGCGCGGGCAGCGCTGTCGTCTGGCATGTCGAGTGCGGCGAGCAGGAAATGCTGGGCATCGGGCTCGGCCATGCCTTCGGTACGCGCCAACGCCTCGGCTGCCCGGCAAAGCGTTGCGATGCCCGCCATGTCGCGCGCGCGGCGGCGAAGTGCTTGAAACATCATTGATCTCCCTTGGTGATGAGGTGGGCAAGCCGCTTGTGCGCGGCCTGACGGGTCACTCCCAGCGCCCCGGCGACGTCCGCCCAGCTCCAGCCGGCGGCGAGCGCCACACGCACTGCGCGACGTTCGAGCCCGTCGGCAAGCCGGCGCAGCGCGAGCACCGCGGCCAAAGCGGCTTCGGGATCGTCGGGGGAGGGGAGGTCGCTTGGGGTCATGTGTGTCAACTAAGGTTGACGGGGTCGGGTGTCAACCTTGGTTGACGAGACGACGGTCGGCAGCTCAGATCCGCCGCTTGCTTGGCATCGCCTGCCGGTTCCAGTTCCTCCCTCGCGAAGCGGGCGAGGTGGACCACGAAGGGGTGGAGGGGCGTGCCGCGAGCGACGTACTGGCGGCCAGGCTCCCTCCGTCACGCTGCGCGTGCCACCTCCCCGCTTCGCGAGAAGCTGCACGGCCTCGCATTCGAGGTGATCGATGCGCCGCGTACGCTGAAGCTCGACATGGTGCTCTCGCAGACACCAGGCTGGGATCGCCGAGCGGGGGCCATGTTCCCCTGTCCGCAACGTTCACTCCTGTGGCGCGCGAGGAGACGATGCCGTCCCGATCCGTGCGCGTGTCCGCGACCAAGCCGCGCGCGCTTCTCGCGGCGGCGCTCCTTGAGGCGAGCCTGGCTAGGCCTGGCGTGCCGGCTAGCCGGCCGTTGTCGTCGAAGAGGAGAGTGCCCCGGCAGCCAGTTCGGCCGCGGCATCGACCCGCAAGCCGGTCGCTTTCCGCTCGGAGTAGCGATCCACAAGCTGACCTGCGTGTGGCCGCAGGAGCACGGTAAAACGGACCAGCTCTTCCATCACATCGACGAGGCGGTCGTAATAGCTGGACGGCTTCATCCGGCCCGCCTCGTCGAATTCCTTGTACGCCATCGCCACGGAGGACTGGTTTGGAATGGTGAACATCCGCATCCAGCGGCCCAGCAGGCGCAGCGTGTTGACTGCGTTGAACGACTGCGATCCGCCGGAAACCTGCATGACCGCCAGAGTTCGGCCTTGCGTCGGGCGCATGCCCTTCAACTCGAGCGGCAGATGATCGATCTGCGCCTTCATGATTCCGGAGATCTGGCCATGACGTTCAGGGCTGCACCAGACCTGGCCTTCGGACCACATCGAGAGTTCGCGAAGCTGGTGGACCGCCGGGTGATCGTCGCCCGATACCTGGTCGGGCAGCGGAAGGTCCGTGGGATCGAAGATGCGGGTCTCCGCGCCGAAGAACTGCAGCACGCGCGCCGCCTCCTCGACGGCGAGGCGGGAGAAGGAACGCGCGCGGAGTGAACCGTACAGCAACAGGATGCGTGGCGGAGGCTCGTCGTTGCCGAGGCCGGTTCCAGGCCGCCGGAGGATATAAGCGGGGTCGAGCGCCGGAAGCACGTCCGGATCGCCAAGGGTGCGCAGGCGGCTCATGATATTCCTTTGGTAGACAACGTGAAATCTCATCCGCGTGCCCCGGCCTCATACCAGGGGCGGGTCCGCTTCACGATCGACACGACCGACAACATCACTGGCACCTCGACGAGCACGCCGACGACCGTGGCGAGCGCGGCACCCGACTTCAGCCCGAACAGCGAGATCGCCGCTGCCACGGCGAGCTCGAAGAAGTTGGACGCGCCGATCAGCGCGGAAGGGGCCGCGACGCACCAGGCCACCCCGAAGCGGCGGCTCATCCAATAGGCCAGCCCGGCATTGAAATAGACTTGGATGAGGATCGGCACGGCAATCAGCGCGATCACCAGCGGATGTGCGATGATGGCCTCGCCCTGGAATCCGAACAGCAGCACCAGGGTCGTCAGTAGCGCGATCAGGGACAGCGGTCCAAGCCGGCCGAGCAAGCCGTCCAGGCCCGGCTGACCGGCCGCCGAAAGGACCGCCCGGCGGAGGAGCTGGGCGACGAATACCGGGACCACTATATACAATCCGACCGAGATCAGCAGCGTGTCCCATGGCACGGTGATCGACGCGACCCCGAGCAAAAGCGCAACCAAGGGTGCAAATGCGAACACCATGATGATATCGTTCAGCGCGACCTGGCTCAGCGTGTAGGTCGGGTCGCCGTCGCAGAGATTGGACCACACGAACACCATGGCGGTGCACGGAGCCGCGGCGAGCAGGATCAGCCCGGCGATGTACGAGCTTATCTCGCTTTCCGGCAAGAGCGACCGGAAGAGGAATCCGAGGAAGAACGTGCCCAGCATCGCCATCGAGAAGGGCTTCACCGCCCAGTTGATGAAGAGCGTGACGCCGACACCCTTCCAGTGGCGCCGGACCGACCCGAGCGCGGTCAGGTCGATCTTGAGCAGCATCGGGATGATCATCAGCCAGATCAGCACTGCGACGACGAGGTTGACCTTCGCCACTTCCGCAGCGGCGATCGTCGCGAAAAGGTGGGGCAGCGCGTAGCCTAGCGCGATCCCGACGACGATGCACACCGCGACCCAGACGCTGAGATAACGTTCGAAACTGGCCATCGGGGCCTTCACGGCGGCGCTCATTGCGCTGCGGGGCTGGTGGAAGACCCGTCTCCCAGCGCGATTTGCATATAGACGCTGTCCAGCCAGCGGCCAGCCTTCCACCCCATCGCGGGAAGACGCCCGGCATGCTCGAAGCCCAAAGCCGCGTGGAGCGCGATTGACGCGGGCTCGGCACCACCGATCACGGCGACCATCTGCCTGAAGCCCTGGTCTGTTGCTGCCGTCATCAATGCGGCCAGCAGCGCGCGGCCAATCCCCCGTCGCACATGGTCGACGGAGACATAGATGCTGTCTTCGCAGGAAAATGCGTAGGCCGGACGATCGCGGAACTGGGTCGCGTAGCCATAGCCCAGAACGACCTCGTCCTCGCACGCGACGAGGAACGGCCAGTCCTTAGACCCGATGTGCTCGATCTTCTCGCGGGTAGCTGCGGCCGACGGCAGCACCGTCTCATAGGTCGCTGTGCCGTGGAGCACGTGATGTGCGTAGATTCCGCCGATGGCGGTCGCATCTTCAGGCGCGGCGGAACGAATTGTGAGGGTCACTCGGGAGACGAGCCCACGATCTGCCCGTCCTCCTTGATGAAGGGAGAGCGCTGCGGCGCGTCCAGCAACTCCAGCACGACCTCGGACGGCCGGCACAGCTTCACGCCCAGCGGCGAAACCACGATCGGTCGATTGATCAGGATGGGGTGATCCATCATCGCGTCAGTGAGATCGTCGTCACCGAGCGCCAGATCTCCGAGACCGAGTTCGGCAAAGGGGGTGCCCTTCTCGCGAAGCAATGCCCGGGGGGATATTCCCATGCGCGTGATCAGAGACACGAGCATCCGCCGCGACGGGGGGGTCTTCAGATACTCGATAACGTGCGGTTCGATCCCTGCATTACGGATCATCGCGAGCGTGTTGCGCGACGTTCCGCAATCCGGATTATGGTAGATGACGATGTCGGTCACTGGATTTCCTTCGATTGACAGCAGGCCGCCCTGGCCACCACGTCCGCAAGCGGAGCGCAGATCTCCAGGCTCCCCGCGCAACAATCCTCCATGAGAAATGCGAGCAGGCTGGTCATATGGCTGTAGGCGGCGGTGTAGATAATCGAACGCCCTGCGCGGCGTGAGGTGACTAGACCGGCATGGCCAAGGATCGTCAGGTTGCCCGACAAGGTTTGGGGCACATGACCCGTCACGCGAGCTATCTCGCCGGACGCCATGCCTTCCTTGCCCGCACGGACAAGCAGACGAAACACTTCGAGACGTCCCGGATGGGCTAGCGCGGATAATGCTGACACGGCAGCATTGGCGTCCATCAGCGGCACGCCCGCACAGCGGCCTTCGTCTGCGCACCACAACATCTGCCGGCGACCAGCGCAGACAGCGCTATCTCCTCGCCGTAGCTGGTTGCCTCGATCGACCGGAAGCGGTCGATCGCATTAATGTGTAGATGCATGCTCTTCATGGGCAAGACCCTGTCAAACGAAACTACGGATATACCCGAAATATCGGTTTGTCAATGGGAAGTGGGTCGCAGCCGACACTTGGGAGCGATCGCGGCCGCGCTCCACAGCTCCGCGTTGGCCGCGCTAGGTTAGGCCATGCGGGGCAAAGGCTGCGCGTCTCGACGAAGGATTGGATGATGAACAGTTCGAGCTGGTGGACATCGCCCGGCACCGCGACATGGTCGATCCTCATACGCCTTTCGCTCGCCGGTGTGTTCATCTTTGAGGGGCTGCAGAAGCTTACCCATGCAGACAGACTCGGCGCTGGCCGCTTTGCGAAAATCGGCATACTGGCGCCCGAGTTCTTTGGGCCGCTGGTCGGCTGCGTCGAGCTCGCGGCAGGCGTGCTGTTCCTGATCGGCTTCGCGTCGCGCGTCGCTGCCATACCGATCATTGCAATCATGATGGTTGCGATCCTGTCGACCAAGATTCCGATTCTGATCGGGCGCGAATGGGCAGGATTCAGCCTGCGCGAGCTGGACCGTTACGGCTTCCTGAGCTTCACGCACGAGACCCGCACTGACTGGGCGATGCTGATGGGCGCAATCTTCCTCTTGCTGTCAGGCTCGGGCCGATGGTCTATGGACGCGCGGCTGCATCGCGCTGATGATCAGCGCCTGTAATCTCATTGTCGCTGTGAACCGTTAGGCGGCCTCCATGCATTCTCCCGAAACCATTCCACTCGACCGCCGCTCCTTCGCGCTGGGCCTCACTTCGCTCGCTTTCTCCGGCCTCGCGCTCAGCGGCTGCGCAACGGGCAGGGTCGGCGAAGCGGCTGCTGCAGGCTATGGGCCGCTTGAGGCCGATCCGGCACGTTTGCTCGACCTTCCGGCGGGGTTCTCCTACCGCGTGATATCCTCGTTCGACGAACGCATGGATGATGGGTTCCGCGTCCCTGATCGCGCCGACGGCATGGGCGCTTTCCGTCTGGACGCCCACCGTACGGCCCTAGTGCGTAATCATGAGCTGGGCGCCCGCCATGCCGACAAGGGGCCGTTCCGCGGGTCGTCGCGGGTCACGGGAGGGTTCGATCGCGGCGCCGATGGCGACTGGCTGCCTGGCGGCACGACCACGCTCGTCTATGACCAGCGCAGCGGCCGGGTCGAGCGCCAGCACCTCAGCCTCGTCGGCACGATCCGCAATTGCGCCGGGGGCGTCACGCCGTGGGGCAGCTGGCTCACCTGCGAGGAGGACGTGTCGCCCCCCGGCAACGGCCTTGCCCGGGATCACGGCTGGGTGTTTGAAGTGCCTGCCGCACATCCGGGGCTGGTCGAGGCCGTGCCGCTAAAGGCACTGGGCCGCTTCAACCATGAGGCGGCGGCGGTCGATCCCCGCACCGGCATCGTCTACCTGACCGAGGACCGGGACGACAGCCTGTTCTATCGCTTCCTGCCTGCCGAGCGGGGCCGGCTCGCCGGTGGCGGCCGGCTACAGGCGCTTGCCTTTGCGAACCCGGATTTCGGCACCGACAGCCGCAACTGGCAGGGACCGGTGCTCGCGCCCGGTGCATGGCGCGACGTACGGTGGATCGACCTCGACGGCGTCGACAGCGCCAATGACGATCTGCGCAAACGCGGGCATGCCGCCGGTGCCGTGCGTTTCGCGCGCGGCGAGGGCATCCATTTCGGCGCGGGCGAGCTCTATTTCTGCTGCACCTCCGGCGGCGCCGCCAAGCTCAGCCAGGTGATGCGTTACCGTCCCTCCCGGAACGAAGGGAAGAGCAGCGAGGCAATAGCCCCGGGCCGACTGCAGCTGTTCGTCGAATCGACCGACGCGGCGATGCTCAATTTCGGCGACAACATCACTGTCGCCCCCAACGGGCATCTGATCGTCTGTGAGGATCAATATACCGACGTGGTGGACAATCATCTGCGTGGCATCACGCCTGATGGTCGGGTCTACGCCTTCGCCCGCTTGCATACGCAGACAGAATTAGCCGGCGCCTGTTTCTCCCCGGACGGACATACCTTGTTCGTCAATGTGTACAGCCCCACCAAAACCTTGGTCATTACCGGTCCCTGGAACGCTCGCCAAAGCCTTGCATGATCACCAGCGCCCGCGATTCCACTGTTGATCAGGCCTGCACAATCCCGCGGATGCGCGCCTGCGGTGCCGCGCTGGCGACAGGCGGAGTGCAGCCGGAACCGCCGCCGGGAGACCTCCGGCGTTCCGCGTGGTGCTCACCGATGACCGGGGGGTGAACCGCCCGGCAGGGGGAGGAAGGCTCGGCGATGATCCCGGTGAACATAGGGGAAGTCCGGGAAGCTCAAGTAGCTGCCAGTTGCGTGAAATCGCTATGCGCGGGCGACGCTTACCTCTTGCTGCTTCATTTCCGCGGTGCCGAAAGCGGTGAGAAAGGCGACATCTGCGGCGTCGCGGCCGACGCCGATCTTGGCCATCGCATGCGCTTCGGCCATTCGCGTTGCGTCGATCAAATGCCATGCGCCGCCCAGGAAAACCTCGGCCACGGCATGGAAGTCGGGCGGCTCGACTCCGAGCGCGTACACACTGGCCATGCGCGCCGGGATGCCCGCGGCCCGCGCGAAGGTGATCATGACATGGGCATAGTCTCGGCAGATCCCCTGGCGCCTGACGAAGGTGTCGAGCGCCGTAGTGGTCGCGTCGCTTGCTCCGGGAACATAGGCAAAATGGCGCGCGATCCAGTCGCGCATCGCGATCACCTTGGCGCCGTCCGCGGCGTCGCCAAACTCGGCCTGAACGAAACTTTCGAACTGGTCCGACGGGCAATAACGCGAGGCCATCAGGTATTGGACGGTTTCCCCGGGTAGCTGATGCGGTGGAACGACGGGGAGGCGGAGACAATCGTCGACCAGCCGTACGATGCGCACCGTCGCGCTGTAGTCCACGAGCAGCTGTCCCTCGACACGTACCCAGATACGCTCGCCGATATTGTCGTGGGACGCTACGCGCGCGAAATGCTCCGTGGTCGTGATGTCCAGATGCGCGGCCTCGATCACCTGTTCCGGGATGGCAGCCGCTTCGACCTGAAGCAGCACGTCGGTCGGCTGCGCGAACCAATAATCGAGCTGCGCCCGGATCGACAGGGTCATCGAAGTGCCTCGTCGGTCGGAATCGGATTCACGCGTGTCGTTGGGGACCCCGTCATGCCAAGGTGCGCAGCGAGGGTTCGCGGGTGTAGAAACGACGCTTCGCCGCCGCGACAAAATCCCCATCCAGCCCCACAATGCCGTCGTCGGCTTCCACCCCTGCCTTGTCGAGAAGCGGCTTGGCGGCGTCGCTCGCGCCGATCGCCTTGAGGTGACCGAAGGCGTTCATCACCCATTCGACTGCCGCCGCTTCCTTGAGCAGCTGGGCCGTGCCCGCCTCCGAGAGGACGACCGCCACCGCATCGAACAGCTGCGATGGCGTGCCGGCGAGCTGCCCGTCCGCCTTCTGCTGCGCGCCGTCCGAAAGCCTGGCGCCGCCGACCTTGGGCGCCACGAGCACCGGTTTTCCCTTCGCCTCGTCGATCAGCGCAACGAGCGCCTTCAGTATGGCAGCGTCGGTGCCGTCTGCGATCAGGATGCCGACTGCGCGTCCTTCGAGCGTGTCCTTCATGTTCTTGTGGATCGACAGCGCGTCCGAGGGTGGCATCTCGACCGGCTCTTTGGCTGCCTTGGCCTTCGAGGGAAGGTCGATGCCCAGACCGGCGGCGACCCGCTTTGCGAGATCCTCGTCGACGTTGCGCAGGTTGGCGACCATGCGTGGCGGTACCTGGTCGAGCAGACCAACCTTGGAGAGCTCGAACACGAAGGACGAGGCGATATGCGCTTGCTCGTTCTCGGTCTGCGAGCGGTAGAACATGCGTGCCTGGCTATAGTGGTCGGCAAAGGTGTCGCTTCGCACCCGCAGCTTTTCGCCCGTCTCGTCCCGGCCGGTCTCGGTGTGGGCAGTCGTGTAGCCTCGCGCCGGCGCCTCACGCGGCCCGGCTTCCTCGCCATGTTCGGCGAGACTGTTGGGCTCGTAATTGGCGCGGCCTTTCGGCACCATCGTCTGCATCTTGCCGTCGCGCTGGAAGTTGCCGAACGGGCAACGCGGCGCATTCACCGGGATCTGGTGGAAGTTGGTCGTGCCGAGCCGCGAATTCTGCGTGTCGAGATAGGAGAACAGCCGCCCTTGGAGCAGCGGGTCGTTCGAGAAACCGATGCCGGGCGGCACGTTGGTCGGCAGGAAGGCGACCTGCTCCGTTTCCGCGAAGAAATTGTCGACATTTCGGTTAAGTGTGAGCGTGCCGATCAGGCGGACGGGGACGTCCTCTTCCGGGATCAGCTTGGTCGCGTCGAGCACGTCATAGGGCTGCGCCTCGGCAAATTTGCGGTCGAACACTTGGACGCCGAGGTCCCACTCAGGGAAAGCGCCGGTGTCGATCGCCTCGAACAGGTCGCGGCGGTGATAGTCGTTGTCGGCGGCCTGCAGCTTGAGCGCCTCGTCCCAGATCGTCGACTGAAGGCCGAGGCGGGGCTTCCAATGGAACTTGACGAAGCTTACCTCGCCGGCCGCGTTGACCAGCTCGAAGGTGTGGACGCCGAACCCCTCCATCGTGCGCAGCGAGCGGGGCAGGGTGCGGTCTGACATCGCCCACATCAGCATGTGGGTGGTCTCGGGCATCAGGCTGGCCCAATCCCAGAAGGTGTCGTGCGCCGAACCCGCTTGGGGATAGGCGCGATCTGCCTCCATCTTCACGGCATGGACGAGATCGGGAAACTTGATCGCGTCCTGGATGAAGAACACCGGGATGTTGTTGCCGACGAGGTCCCAATTGCCTTCGCTGGTGTAGAACTTCACCGCAAAGCCGCGAACGTCACGCGGGGTGTCTACCGATCCCGCACCACCAGCGACGGTCGAAAAGCGCACGAATACCTCGGTTTCCTCGCCCTTCCGGAACACCGCTGCACGAGACAGGTCGGAGATGTCGTCCGTCGCGACGAATACGCCGTGGGCGCCGGAGCCGCGGGCATGGACGATCCGTTCGGGAATGCGCTCATGATCGAAGTGGAAGATCTTCTCGCGAAGGACGAAGTCCTCGAGCAGCGTGGGCCCACGCTTCCCGCTGCGCAGGCTATTCTGGTTGTCGGAGATGGGCACTCCGTGGTTGGTAGTCAGCACATTGTCGGCCTGACGCGTTTGCTGGTGCGTCTCACCGCCGTTGCCGCGCGCGAGGGTCGTCGCGTCCGATAAGGTCTTCTTCATGGCTGTTCGTCCGACAATGAGCCGGGGACAGCCCTCATCACCCTACCGTCAGGTAGTTGCGTCCGGAGGCCCGGGGCTGCTGGTGATTGATGAGGTCGCAGAATGCGTCCCGGCTGAACCAACCAACACATGTTAGGTTCCAGCAGAGCCGTCGCTGACGCCGAAAGGCAAGTGACCGATCTCGATAAGGCAATCGGGATGCCGGCCGCCATTGCCGATGACGCGAAACCCAATCGGCGTCATTCGCACCGGGGCGGATGCGTCAGATCTTTATACCGAAGAGCTTTTGCGCATTCCGGAACGCAATTTTTTCCTTCGCTTCACGGGGCAGATCCACTGCCCGAAACCAGTCGGTCTGTTGCTTCATGTCTGCAAACGGGTAATCGGTGGCAAACATCACCCGATCTACAGCAATGTGCTTCAACAGAAGATGAAGCAGTTTAGTCCGCGGGAAAGCGCTGGTTGTGAACCAGAAATTGTCGGTGAAATATTGCCCGATAGGCTTTTTGAGTGAATTTTCGGTCGGCTCGCCTAAATCTTCCGCGATACGCTCGAAGAAGAACGGGAGTCCCTCTCCCATATGGCCGATAATGATCTTAAGCTTGGGGAATCTGTCGAATACTCCAGTCATGATCATTCGAAGGGATTGAATAAGAACTTCCTGGTGCCATCCAAATCCTGAGCCGCTGAAAATATAGTCTTGGTACTCTTTGTTATATTCCGGCCGACTAATGCGGTAGTAAATGTCAAATACTTCAGCGGGCGGGTAGCCCGGATGCAGGTATATCGGCACGCCAAGGGCTTCGGCACGCGCCAGGACGGGCTCGAAATCGGGATGGTCGAGGAATTTCTTGCCAATGATTCCATTGGTCATGGCGCCGACAAAGCCATCTTCCCGTACGGCGCGTTCCAGTTCGTCCGCTGATGCCTTCGGGTCCTGCAGCGGCAGGGTTGCGAATGCCTGGAACCGGCCCGGATTGGTAACCATCGGGCCATTGGCAATCGTCTTGTTGAGACGATGCGCAAAATCGATGCCTTTCCGACCGGGGATATTCTGCACGCCTGGCGTATGTGCGGAGAGGATCTGAACGTTGATCCCCGCCTTATCCATCGCGGCGATGCGGCTCGGGCCCAGTTCGGCAAGGCCAGTCGATTTGAGGTACTCCACGTGATCAGCGTTAAAGGCGTTCTGCGCGATCAGTTCGTCGGTGGAATAGGTCTCTTCCGTGGCGATAAATGGCAGGTCCTGGTCTCGCAACGCGATGATCGAAGGCTCTGCCGCGGCGGCGGGGGAGACAATGGCAGGCGCGGACAATCCGGCGCCAGCACCAAGTGCAGCCGCGCCACCTAGAAAATTGCGGCGCCCCATCGCCAGGCTCATTGGGGGATTTTCGGTTGATTTCATGTCAGTTTCTCCTCGATCCCTGCCGAGCACGACGTGGGTACATGCCCGCCATCCTGCCGACTTCCGGCCTGGCGGAGCGCAACTCGTTGAACGCCGCCCGATTTGAGACTGTGGATGGGAATGGCAATCCGCATACGGACTGGACGCCGGACCGATCGAAAACCCGCACTGCGTTGCGGCGTGTTCTATGCCGCCTGCCGCGGTGCAATTCGGTGGCGCCGCCGCTGCCGTTCGACACATGACGTGATGGAGGTGCACGCCCCACGAGGGGGAAGACCAGTTGCGGCAAGCCGGATATTCGGACCTTGCGCTGTTCTATGCAGCCCTCAGCTCTCGCGGGTGGGTCGCAGCTGCTAGCGCCGGCCAGCGATGTGGAGTGTTGAGCCGACCTCTGACGATGACATCGCGGTCGCAAAAGATGCCGACCGACCATACGATTCGTAGTCGGGCGCCCCGCGCAAGTGCGTTTCCAAGTCAGCGCCGCCGGCAAGACGCGGTAAACCGGCTCGCAGTTCCTGCCATTTCCGCGACACGAACTCCCAGCGATGCAGCGCAGTTACAGCGGCAAGCCCTGTTGGGCTGCCCGCGATGACTGGTCCGGTTGCATAGTTAGTTGATGGGCGCCGGAGGGGGCGATTCCGAAAGCTGCCAATCGTTCGGCCCGCGCCGAGGTGTCCGGCTCGGCGGCAAAAGTGCTGGATCCGGTTCATCGTCATTGGGACGTTTGGGGCCTAGGCCGCCAACTGCAATGGCTCGATTGCGTTCGAGACGATTATGCAGAATGGCATGCGTGGGCGATCACATCGCGACAATGGTTCGGCGCGCGCGCGGCCGAGGTGGATGCGTT
>JASLBO010000298.1 GCA_030146605.1 Sphingomonas sp.
CTCGCCCCGCTGCTCGCGCTGGATCCGCAGCCCGAATTCGTGCTGCTCGGCACCGGCGGCACGCTGGTCCGCCCGCCGCTCGCACTGGTCAAGGCGCTCGGCGCCCGTGGCATCGGCGTTGAGCCGATGGACAGCCGCGCCGCCGCGCGCGGCTGGGGGGTGCTCCGCGCCGAGCTGCGCTGGGTGGCCGCCGCGCTCTATCCGCTCGGCTGAGGATTCTCCCCATGCAACAACTGATCGGCCCCGGCCTCGCGCCTCTGTCCGGTGGCGCGCCGAAGCAGATCGTCGTGCTGTTGCACGGCTACGGCTCGAACGGCGCCGACCTGATCTCGCTCGCGCCGATGTGGCGCCAGGCGCTGCCCGATGCCTTGTTCATCGCGCCCGATGCCCCAGAACGCTGCCCCGGCGCGCCCGGCGGCTATCAATGGTGGGCATTGCACGACCTCAGTCGCGCCGCCCTCGCCGCCGGTGCGCTGCGCGCTGCGCCGGTGCTCGATGCGTATCTCGACGGGCTGCTCGCGGAGCATGCTCTCACCGAGGACAGGATGGTGCTGGCCGGCTTCAGCCAGGGCACGATGATGGCGCTGCATGTCGGCATGCGCCGCGAACGCGCCCTGGCCGGCATTCTCGGCTATTCGGGCATGATCGCGGGGTCTTCGCTCGACGCCGCGGAGGTGCGCAGCAAGCCGCCGGTGCTGCTGGTGCACGGCGACGCCGACACCGTCGTCCCGCTCAGCGCGTACCGCCATGCTTATGCCGAGCTGGAGCGGCTGGGCTTCCCGCTGGAGGGGCATGTCTCGCGCGGGCTCGGTCACGGGGTGGACCCGGCCGGTATCGAACTCGGCGGTAAATTCGTGCAGCGGGTGCTGGCCTAGAGGCTCGCCCAATCCACCGGCGCATGCCGGTCGAGCCACCGCGACGCGTCCGCAAGCGGATATTTCAGCCCCGTCGCGCAATTGAACAGCACGGCGTTCTCCTCCGCGTCGACCAACCCCGCCGCCAGTGCCTCGCGATACGCCGCCAGCGTCGCGCCGCCCTCGGGACACAGCAGCAGCCCGTCCTTGCGCGCCGCATCGTTCGCCGCCTGCACCAGAGCCGCATCGCTCACTGCCAGCGCCTTGCCCCCGCTCGCGCGCACGGCGTCGAGGATCAGGAAATCCCCCACTGCCTGCGGCACCCGGATTCCCGCGGCGACGGTATGCGCATCCTCCCAGCGCGTGGCATGCCGCTCGCCCGCGTCGAACGCGCGGACGATCGGCGCGCAGCCCTCGGCCTGCACCGCGTACATCCGCGGCCGCTTCGACCCGATCCAGCCGAGCGCCTCCATCTCGTCGAATGCCTTCCACATCCCGATCAGCCCGGTGCCGCCCCCGGTGGGATAGAAGATCGCGTCGGGCAGCTCCCAGCCGAACTGCTCGGCGAGTTCCAGCCCCATCGTCTTCTTGCCCTCGATCCGGTACGGTTCCTTGAGCGTCGACAGGTCGAACCAGCCGCGCGCCTCCTTCCCCGCGCCGACCAGCTTGCCGCAATCGTCGATCAGGCCATTGACCCGATAGACCCGCGCGCCCTGCGCGGCGATTTCGCGCACGTTGATCTCGGGGGTATCGTCGGGGCAGAAGATCACTGCCTCGATCCCTGCGCGCGCCGCATAGGCGGCCGCCGCCGCGCCGGCATTGCCGTTGGTCGGCATCGCGATCGTGGTGACGCCCAGTTCCTTCGCCATCGCGATCGCCATCACCAGCCCGCGCGCCTTGAACGATCCGGTCGGCAGCCGCCCCTCGTCCTTGACCCAGACATTGCCGGGTTCCTTGTCCAGCGGCACGATCGGCGTCGCGCTCTCGCCGAGGCTGACGATATTGGCGGTGTGCCGCACCGGCAGCAGCTCGCGATATTTCCACAGATCCGCCGGCCGCCCGGCGAGCGCCTCCCGGGTAAGCGCGCCCTTCACCCCATCGAGATCATAGCGCACCAGCAACGGCCGTCCGACTCGCGACAGCCCGTGCAGCTGGTCTGCCGGGTAGCGCTCGCCGGTCATCGAACATTCGAGATGGCTGACGAAGGTCGGCCGGTCGAGGGTGAGATTGTCGTTGTGGAGCATGGCCCGCGCTTATCTAACTCGTCATTCCGGCGAAAGCCGGGATGACGTAAATGGCTATCGCCGCGTCCAGCCCAGCTCGGCCAGCACCGGGAAATGGTCTGAGGTCTGCACCTCACCGCGATGATCGGTGATCGTCACCACCCGCTTCGCCACGAACCCGCGCGTGAAAATCCAGTCGATTCTCTTGTCCGCCTTGCCGGTAAAGCCATGAAAGGTCCCGGCCGGCCCTTCGCGCTTCGGCGCGCGCGTCCACGCGTCCTGCAGATTCGCGCTCAGCGTGCGGTGGGTCGAGCTACCCGGCAGCGTGTTGAAGTCGCCGGTCAGCACCACCGGCAAGTTCCCCGCCACCGCCTTGATCCGGGCGAGCACCAGCGCCGCACCCTTCTCCCGCGCGCCTTCATCCTGCGCGCGATGCGGCAGATGCGTGTTGAAGGCATAAAAGCGCCTCTTGCCGTCCACCGTCTCGAACAGCCCCCATGTCGCCAGCCGCGGCAGATCGGCACCCCAGGCTGCGCTGCCCGGCACCGCCGGCGTGTCCGACAGCCAGAAATTACCCGAATCGATCAGCCTGAGCCGGTCGGTCCGGTAGAAAATCCCCATATGCTCGTCTTCGTCGCCGCCGCGCCGGCCGACACCGAACCATTTATAGCCCTTGAGCTTCGCGACGAGGTAATCGCCCTGGGGCTTGAGCAATTCCTGCGTCCCGAACAGGTCGGGCGCCGCCTTTTCGAGCATCGCGACGGTGACGTCGCGGCGATTGTCCCAGGCGTTCACTCCGTCGGCGTCGTTGGCGTAGCGGATGTTGAAGCTCATCACCGTGAGCGGTGCCTGCGCCCATGCAGGCGCACCCGCACACAGCAGCATCGCCAACGCCAGTCGCACTATCAAACGCATCACCTGCTCCCTTACCCTTTGCGCAGCCGAAACGGCTCCCCATATCGCCGCCCTATGAGTGATAACAGCAACGCGTGGCACGGCACGACCATCCTCTCCGTGCGCAAATCCGGCAAAGTGGTCATCGCGGGCGACGGGCAGGTCTCGGCGGGCAATACCGTGATGAAGCCCAATGCCCGCAAAGTGCGACCGCTTGGTGACGGAAAGGTCATTGCGGGCTTTGCCGGCGCGACCGCCGACGCCTTCACCTTGTTCGAGCGGCTGGAAAGCAAGCTCGAGCGCCACCAGGGCCAGCTGCTGCGCGCCGCGGTCGAGCTCGCCAAGGACTGGCGCACCGACAAGTTCCTGCGCAACCTCGAGGCGATGCTGATCGTCGCCGACAAGGACGTGACGCTCGTCGTCACCGGCAATGGCGACGTGCTCGAACCCGAGGGCGGCGTCGCCGCGATCGGCTCGGGCGGCAATTTCGCCCTCGCCGCCGCGCGCGCGCTGGTCGATTACGAGACCGATGCGGACAAGATCGCGCGGGCTGCGATGAAGATCGCCGGCGAGTTGTGCGTCTACACCAATGACCGGCTGACCGTGGAGACGCTGGATAGCGCGAACTAGTTCCCCTCCCGCTTGCGGGAGGGGCCAGGGGAGGGGCGAACCTCCCTGCTCCGGCCCGAAAGCGCGGCATCCCCTCCCCCGACCCCTCCCGCCAGCGGGAGGGGGGAAGAAGAAGAAAAATGAACGACAACCTCACTCCCAAAGCCATCGTCGCCGCATTGGACGCTCACATCATCGGCCAACACGACGCCAAAAAGGCCGTCGCCGTCGCGCTGCGCAATCGCTGGCGCCGCCAGCAGCTCTCGGCCGACCTCCGCGATGAGGTCACGCCGAAGAACATCCTGATGATCGGGCCGACGGGCTGCGGCAAGACCGAGATCAGCCGCCGGCTCGCCAAGCTCGCCGACGCTCCCTTCGTCAAGGTCGAGGCGACCAAGTTCACCGAAGTCGGCTATGTCGGTCGCGACGTCGAGCAGATCGCCCGCGATCTGGTCGAAGAAGCGATCCGCCTCGAAAAGGAACGCCGCCGCGCCGCGGTCAAGGACAAGGCCGAGGAATCCGCCATGACCCGCCTGCTCGACGCGCTCACCGGCAAGGATGCCAGCACCGCCACCCGCGAGGCGTTCAAGCAGCGCTTCCACGACGGCGTGCTCGACAATACCGAGATCGAGATCGAGGTCGAGCAGGCCCCGGCGATGCCGTTCGACATTCCGGGCGGCGCGCCGCAGATGATCAATCTCGGCGAAATGATGAAGGGCCTGGCCGGTACCCCGCTCAAGCGGCGCAAGCTCAATGTCCGCGCGGCATGGGACAAGCTCGTCGAGGAAGAGGCCGACAAGCGCCTCGACCAGGACGAAGTCAGCCGTCAGGCGCTCGCCGACGCCGAAGCCAACGGCATCGTCTTCCTCGACGAGATCGACAAGATTGCGGTGTCGGACGTGCGCGGCGGCTCTGTCAGCCGCGAAGGCGTCCAGCGCGACCTGCTGCCGCTGATCGAGGGGACCACGGTTGCGACGAAATACGGGCCGATGAAGACTGACCACATCCTGTTCATCGCCTCGGGCGCGTTCCACGTCGCCAAGCCGTCGGATCTGCTCCCCGAGCTTCAGGGCCGCCTGCCGATCCGCGTCGAACTCAAGGCGCTGACCGAAGAGGATTTCGTCGCGATCCTGTCGGACACCAAGGCGAGCCTCGTCCAGCAATATGCCGCCCTGCTCGGCACCGAGGGCGTTCAGATCGATTTCACCGAGGAGGGCATCCGCGCGGTCGCGAAGATCGCCGCCGAAGTGAACAGCGAACTGGAAAATATCGGCGCCCGCCGGCTCCAGACGGTGATGGAGAAGCTGCTCGAGGAAGTCAGCTTCGACGCCGAGGACCGCGCCGGCACCACGCTGGTGATCGACGCGGCCTATGTGGACAAGCAGCTGGCGGCGATCGCCCGCAACTCTGATCTCAGCCGGTATGTGCTGTAACCAGAACAATCCTCCCTCGCGCCAGCGGGGGAGGATTGGCGCCTATTCCTTCACATAGGGGGTGAATTCCCCGAACCGGCAAAAGGACCCCGGGATCCGGCTCCCCGGATCGACCGGGCGAAACAGGTCGTTCTTGCAGATCTGCGACCCGTGCATCTCGACGACGAGGGTGTCATACTGATCGAGCGACGGGCAATCGGCCGCCAGGTCGTTGCGCCACACCCTTTTGCCGTCGCGGTATAATATCGTGCGCGAATCGACGATCTGCGGCCCACTGACGCTCGACGGCGAGAACAGGCAGCTTTGCGGCTTGCCCGCGACCCGGCCTTTCAGCGCTTCGCCAAGATCGCGTTGCGCCTCGGCCTGCCGCGAGGCCTGGAGCGCGGCATTGCCGGTGCACCCGGCCAGCGCCAGCGCGGCGATGGAGAGCAGCGGCGCGGACATGGTTCGGCGGATCATCTCGGTCTCTCCTAATGCCCCGCGCCCGACCATAACAACTCAGCCGCGAAAAGCATCCTTGGCCGCGCGGCGTTCCGCCAGAATTTCCACGCTGGCGGCGCGCAGGAAGGGATTGGTCGCGCGTTCGAGCGCGATCGTCGTGGGCACCGTCGCCTCGCCGGCCGCCCGGGCGCGATCGACTTCGGCCATCCGCACGCGGATCGCTTGATTGTCGGGCTCGGCGACGAGCGCATAGCGACCGTTCGACTGGGTATATTCGTGCGCGCAATAGACCGCGGTCTCCGGTGGCAATGCCCCCAGCCGCTGCATATTGGCGAACATCTGCGCCGGCGTCCCTTCGAACAGCCGTCCGCAGCCCATCGCGAACAAGGTATCGCCGACGAACGCCACGGCGTCCCCGGCGAAGTGATAGGCGATGTGGCCCGCAGTGTGCGCGGGCACTTCCATCACCGTCGCGGCATGGTGCCCCAGCCGCACCACATCGCCTTCACGCACGAGCCGGTCCGCGGTCGGGATCTTCGCCGCCTCGGCCGCCGGCGCAATCACGCTGCAGCCGGTCGCCGCCCTGATCGCGGCGTTGCCGCCGGTGTGATCGGGGTGCCAATGCGTGTTCCAGATTGCCGAGATGCGCCAGCCCCGCGCCTCCACCGCGGCGAGCACCGGCTCGGCCTGCGCCGGATCGACCACCATCGTCTCGCCAGAGACGGGGTCGTGAACGAGCCAGATGTAATTGTCGCTGAGCGCGGGGATCCGGACGATCTCTACCATGTGCCGGTGTTCGGCATCGACGCCCAGGGCTCCTGCGGCGGCAGGCGGTCGCCGGCCTGGAGGAGCTCGATGGAAATCTCGTCGGGGGTCCGGACGAACGCCATGTGGCCGTCGCGCGGCGGGCGGTTGATGGTGACACCGGCGTCCATCAGCCGCTGGCAGGTCTGGTAGATGTCGTCGACGCGGTAGGCCAAGTGCCCGAAATTGCGGCCGCCGCCATAGCCGCTCTCGTCCCAATTGTGGGTGAGCTCGACCTGCGCGTCCTCGTCGCCGGGGGCGGCCAGGAAGATCAGGGTGAAGCGGCCCTTCTCATTTTTCATCCGGCGCAGTTCGCGAAGGCCGAGCAGTTCGAAGAAGCGAATGGTTGCGTCCGGATCGGAGACGCGGATCATTGTGTGAAGATATTTCATGTGGCGCAAGTCCCTCGGCTGAGGGCGCTATATGGGGCGGCGGGCGCGGCGGTCCAACCCGGCTCTAGCGTCCCTGCGGTGCCGCGGCCTTTGCGGCTTGCTCCACGCCGTTGGCG
>JASLBO010000306.1 GCA_030146605.1 Sphingomonas sp.
ACCACGTCGTTGTGGAAGGCGCCCGCGGCGATCGCCTCGTCCGACTGGCGGACGAACAGGGTCCGCGCCGGATCGAGGCCATGACGTCGCGCGATCGCGGCGCTGGCATCGGGATGCTGGCGGGCGGGAAAGGGGCCGCCCGACTTGCCATAGACGAAGATCTCGATCCCGGGTGCGTCGTGCGCCGCTGCCAGCCGCATGTGATTGGCCGCGCCTTCGTCGCCGAACGGGGCGGGGACGGGGGCGTGCACCGCGAAGGCGGGGTTGGCGAAGGCGAGGCGAAGCTGGGCCAGCGTCTCGGGCCATTCATGGCTGCGATGCGCAAGCGTCGCGAGGTTGGCGACGGTGAGATGGCAGCGCCCGTCGGCGGTATCGGGCGCGGGCGAGACGGTTGCGGCGTTGGCCGCCCACATCGGCGAGGCGGACAGCGCCTGCGCCTGCAGATGCGCCGGCGCGGCGGCGAAATCCACGGCCAGGCCGGCGAGCCAGCGATGATCGGGCCGGGCATGGGGCAGGAGAATGCCCTGCGTCAGCCCCAGCCTCAGGTTCGCGCGCATCTTGGCGACGCCCTGGAGCGCGGCGGCGCGCGGGTTCGCGGTGCGCCCGCAATTGCGCGTCGCGGCAAGATTGCCGGGGCTCAGCCCCGCATAATTATGGCTCGGGCCGACGATGCCGTCGAAGTTGATTTCGGCGAGCATCAGCCCCTCCCCTTCAGGGAAGGGGTTGGGGTGGGGCAGTGCCGCAGGCGTATGGCTCGGTGAGACGGACAGGCCCCACCCCAAACCCCTCCCCTGAAGGGGAGGGGTTTTTCGGGGTCACCGCGCGACATGGAGCACCTCGTCACCGGCCGCGATGTCGAGTGCCTTTGCGCACCCGTCATCGATCGCAACGCCTTCGTCGCGCACCTCGACCCGCCCATAGGCGACGCGGAAATCGCCCAGCCGCCCGGCGGCGAGCATTGCCGGGGCACCGCCATCCGCAATTGCAGCGACCGTCGCGGTCTTCGCCTCGCGGATCGTGCGGACCTGGTCGGTGCGCGCGGTCATCGTCGGGCCGCCGTCGAAGATGTCGACGTATTTTTCGAACGCAAAGCCTTCATTCTCGAGCATCCGCATCGCGGCACGGCCCGAGGGGTGGGGCAGGCCGATCACCGAGCGGGCGCTCTCCTGGAGCATCGCGGTGTAGATCGGATGCTTGGGCATCAGATCGGCGATGAACTGGTTGCCGTGGCTCGCATTGAATTCGTCGGCCTGCTGGAAGTTCATCCCGAAGAAGCGCCCGGCGACGCCGTCCCAGAAGGGCGATCCGCCGGCTTCGTCGATCACCCCGCGCAATTCGGCGAGGATGCGCTCGGCGAAGCGCGCGCGGTGGCGGGCGATGAACAGATAGCGGCTGCGCGCGAGCAGCATGCCGAGCCCGCCGGCCCGCTCGCCGGGGTGGAGGAACAGTCCGCCAACCTCGCTCGATCCCTCGAGATCGTTGACCAAGCTGAGGATTTCAGCGCGAAAAGTTCGGCTGAGTTCCTGGCTGTGCTTGGTGACGGTGCCCATCCGGTAGCTGTAGAACGGCCAATGCTGGCCGACATGGGTGAAGATCTGGCAGGTGCCGCGGACTTCGCCGGTCTCGGCATTTTCGAGCACCAGCACGAACAGATCGTCGAACAGCCCCTCCTCGACACGTGCGAAGGCGGCGTGGCTCCGCACCAGTTTGGCGCGCAGCGCATCCTTTTCGGGCGGCAGATTGGTGAAGCCGCCGCCGGTGAGCTTGGCCATCTCGTAGAGCGGCTGGAGATCCTCGTCGCGCGCGGCGCGGATGCGGAAGGTCATGGCCGGCCTCGCTCGGCGATGCGCAGGATGGTCAGCGCCGACAATGCGGCGCGCTCGGGCAGGCTTTCGGGGATCAGAAATTCCTCCGCTGAATGAATCGCGCCGCCGCGCGCGCCCATCGTGTCGACCACGGGGACGCCGCACGCGGCGATGTTGTTGCCGTCGCACACGCCGCCGGTGGCCTTCCACGCGACGGGGATGCCGAGATCGCCGCCGGCCTCGCGGACGAGTTCGAACAGCCGTTCCGCCCCGGGATCGAGCGGCTTGGGCGGACGGTTGAAGCTGCCATGCACCTCGACCCGTACATCGTGCGACGCCATGACGTCACTCGCGGCGCGCTCGATCGCCGCTCTGGCCAGCGAGATGCACCATTCGTCGCGCGGGCGGAAATTGACGCGCAGGATTGCTAGATCGGGAACGACATTGTTGGGCCCGCCGCCGTCGATCCGCGCCGGATTGACCGCGAGCCCCGGTGCCTTCGCCTCGGCCAGCCGCACCGCCAGCGCCGCGGCGGCGACCAGCGCGTTGCGGCCTTCCTCGGGGTTGCGCCCGGCATGCGCGCTGCGGCCACGAACGACCAGCGAGAAATTGCCGGTGCCCCCGCGCGCGCCGGCGAGCGTGCCGTCGGGCAATGCAGGCTCATAGGTCAGTGCCGCGACCTTGCCGCGCGCGGCGCCTTCGATCAGCCCGCGCGACGCGAAGGAGCCGGTCTCCTCGTCCGAATTGATCAGCACTTCATAGCCGAGCCGGCCGGCCAGCGGGCTCGCCTCGACTGCCTCGAGCGCGGCGAGCATCAATGCGAGGCCACCTTTCATGTCCGCGGCGCCGGGGGCGTTGAAGCGGCCATCGTCGAGCCAGCGCCCGGTCTGGAACGGGTGATCCACGCCGAACACGGTGTCCATATGGCCGGTGAATAGCATCTGCACGGGGGCTCCGGGCCGCACCGCGAGGTGGAGATGTCGCCCGTGGCCGATCGCCTCGACGCGGCCGTCGGGGGTGACGCTTTCCGCCGGCGCGGGATCGACCAGTGCGAGATGCCCGGGCAGCACCGAGAAGGAATCGGCGAGCGCATCGGCGATGCGCGCCAGCCCGGCGAGGTTGCGTGTGCCGCTGTTGATCGCGGTCCATGCCTCGGTGCGCGCGAGCATCGGCGCCTGTGCGACATGCTCGATCGCCGCCTGTTCGATGCTGGAGAGCCCGCTCATGATAGGCTGGTAGCGCGAAATAATATTGCCGTCATCCCGGCGAGTGCCGGGGGGCTCATGCAGGACGGCTATGCAGTCCTCCCTCGCGCAGCGGGGAGGATTCCTGGTTCAGAAATCCACCACCAGCGCGGCGCGGCTGGTGGTGTCGGTGGTCTGGCGGCCAACCGGGGGCGTGCTTTCATATTGCAGCGTGTACGAGAATTGTGCCGAGAACGGCCCGAACAGCCTGGCGAGCAGCGCCGAACGGCTGGATACCGTGCTGTTGGCGTCCTGCAGATAGGCCGAGGCGTTCTGCGTCACCGAAATCGCCGGCGACAGCTTCAGCCCGAAATCCACGCTGCCGCGCGCGGCAAGGTTGCTCTCCTTCGTCTCGTCGATGAAGCGGGTGAGGCGATATGCAGGCCCGAGTTCGAGATCGAGTTTGACCTTGGGCGACTTGATCGCGCTGTAGCCGGCGCCGCTCGACAGCGACAGGCGGTCGTAAAAGCCCGAGAAGCGGTCGCTTTCATATTGCGCCGCGCCATACATATAGGCGCGGTCGTCGAACTTCCAGTTGGGCTCGTAGGCGGCGAGATAGCGTTCGCGGCTGACGACTTTCAGGCTCTCCTGATAATCGGCCTGCAGCCGCAATTTGTGACGCCATTCGAGCGCCTCGCGCTTGACTTCGATCGCGGCGGTGATCCCGATATTTTCGGTATTGCCGGTACTGACATAGCCGCCCAGTTCGGCATGCCCCTTCACCAGATCGAAGAAGTCCGCCTCGCGGATGCGCTGGTGGGCCTTGGCGAGCCGCTCGTTGCGCCACTCGCTGGCGATCTTGACGACGAGGTCCGCGCTCGCCGGATCGGCGGTCCGCGCATATTTGACGATCACCGCGACGTCGCCCTCGCTGCCCGAGGCGATCGCGGCCTCGAGCATCGATTTGATCGTCGGCGGGATGACCGGATCGTCGGCTGCGGTGTTGGCCAGCAGCAGCGGCAGGGAAAGCAACAGGGCACGCATCGCCGTCTCCCTAGTCATATTAATAGGGCATCAAAAGGGCCGCGCGCGACGGGCCGATCGTTACACCCGACGAAGCGAGTCGAGCTGCCCGGCGAAAATCTCGAGCAGCCGGGCATAGAGCTCGCGCTTGAACGGTACGATGATGTCGGGGAGGTCGGCCGGCTCGGCCCAGCGCCATGCGCGGAACTCGGGTTCGGCAGTGGCGATGTTGACGTCGCTATCCTCGCCGAGGAAGCGGAACAGGAACCAGCGCTGGCGCTGCCCGCGCCATTTGCCCTTCCACACCTTGCCAATCAGATCCTCGGGCAAGTCGTAGGTCAATTCTTCGGGGGCGGCGGCGACCAGCTCGGCATGGGAGCGTTCGACGCCGGTCTCTTCCCACAATTCGCGCCATGCGGCGGCGAGCGGATCCTCGCCCGGATCGATCCCGCCCTGCGGCATCTGCCACGCCTCCAGCGTCGAATCGAGCCGCTGCCCGACGAACACGCGGCCGTCGCGATTGACGAGCATCACGCCGGCGCAGGGGCGATAGGGGAGGGAATCGGGGTTGGTCATCTAGGGTTCCGTCATCCCGGCGAAGGCCGGGATCTCATGCGGTCATTCGACTATCAGATCGAACAGGTCGCGCCACTCGGGATTCGACTGCTCGATAAGATCGATCTTCCAGTCGCGCTGCCATTGCTTAATCCGCTTCTTGCGCACGATCGCATCCTCGATGCGGTCGTGGGGCTCGGCGAGGACCACCAGCGTACAATTATACCTGGCGCAGAAGCGTGAGCCCGTGCCTTCGCGATGCTGGTGCACTCGCTGACCGAGGCGCGCGCAGACACCCGTGTACAGCACCCCTCGCGGCTTGTTGGTCATGATGTAGGTCCACCCGCCCATCACCCCCTCTCCGGTATCTCGGCGAAGCCGGAAATATCGGGCGAGCGGACCATATTTGTTCCATTTCGGCCAACCCGCATGAGATCCCGGCTTTCGCCGGGATGACGGAGAGGAGTAAGGGGAGAGGGAAGCCCATGATCCACCTCGTCCATCACCCGGCCTATGTCGCGCCCGCGCCGGCGCGGAGCCAATATCAGTGGAACAAGAACGGCCTCGTCCGCGACCTGCTGCGCGCCGAGGGGGAGGGCTTCACCTGGCACCGGCCCGAGGCGATGCCGCGCGACTGGCTCGAGGCGGTGCACGACCCCGACTACGTCGCCGAAGTGATCGAAGCGCGGGTGCCGCCGCACAAGGAGCGGCGGATCGGCTTTCCGGTCACGCCGCAAGTCGCGCTCCGTGCGCAGATGGTGCCGGGCGGGACATATCTCGCCGCGCAACTGGCGCTCGCTCATGGCTATGCCGCCAACACCGCCGGGGGCAGCCATCACGCGCTCGCCGACACCGGCGCGGGTTTCTGCGTGTTCAACGATCTCGCGCTCGCCGCGGTCCGGCTGGCCGAGGAGGGCCGCCGCGTGCTGATCGTCGATTGCGACGTCCATCAGGGCGACGGCACCGCCGCGCTCACTGCCGGCCGGCCCGATATCGCGACCTACTCGATCCACGCCGAGAAGAATTTTCCGGTGCGCAAGGCGCGCTCGACGCTCGATGTGGCGCTCGCCGACGGCACCGGCGATGCGGAATATCTCGACAGCCTCGCCGCCACGCTGGTCCCGCTGCTCGATGATTTCGCGCCCGACCTGATCCTCTACCAGGCGGGGGTCGATCCGCTCGAGGGCGACCGGCTCGGCCGGCTGGCGCTCAGCTATCAGGGGCTGGTCGACCGCGACCGCTGGATCGCGCGGACCTTTGCCAGCCGCCGGATCGCTTTCGCCAGTGCGCTCGGCGGCGGCTACGGGCTCGACGCGCTCGAGGTCTCGCGCCGCCACGTCGCCTCGATTCTCGCCCTGGGATCCGAGGCGGCAAAGCAGGCGTTGCAAGCCTGACCGCATTTTCTACTTTGGGGGTGGTGCAAGTCGGGCGTAGAGCATTCGCAACGATAGACAAACCGCAGGAGATCGGATGGCTAGCGCTGTACATCAGCTGACGCCCGAAGAAGCGCAGGCCCATCCTGCGCCCGAGGCGATCGTCGTCCGCTTCGCCGGCGATTCGGGCGACGGCATGCAGTTGACCGGGGGCCAGTTCACGCTTTCCACCGCGCTCGCCGGCAACGACCTCGCCACTTTTCCCGATTTCCCCGCCGAGATCCGCGCGCCGCAGGGCACCTTGTTCGGCGTCTCGGCCTTCCAGATCAATTTCGGCTCGACGCGGATCGACACCGCGGGCGACCAGCCCGACGTGCTCGTCGCGATGAACCCCGCGGCGCTAAAGGTGAATGTCGGGGCGCTCAAGCCGGGCGGGCTGATCATCGCCGATGCCGGCGAATTCGGCCAGCGCAACCTCGACAAGGCGAAGTACGCCGCCAATCCGCTCGAGGACGGCAGCCTCGACAAGTGGCAATTGCTCAAGCTCGACATTTCGGCGCTGACGGTCGAGGCGGTCAAGCCGTTCGGGCTGGGCAACAAGGAGGCGCTCCGCTGCAAGAACATGTGGACTCTGGGGCTGGCGCTCTGGATGTTCGACCGCGACCGCGAACCGCTGATCGAGTGGCTGCGCACCAAATTCGCCAAGGCACCCAACCTCGCCGAAGCCAATATCGCCGCGCTCAATGCCGGCCACGCTTATGGCGAGACCGCCGAGCTCGGCGCGATGGGGATCGCCCAGCGCCAGGTCGCCGCGGCACCGTCCGAACCAGGCCTCTACCGTACCGTCACCGGCGCCGATTCGATCTCGATGGGGCTGGTGGTGGGGGCGCAGCTCGCCAATCTGCCGATGTTCTTCGGCGGCTATCCGATCACCCCGGCCTCGGCGATCCTCCACAGCCTCGCGCGCTACAAGGAATATGGCGTCACCACCTTCCAGGCCGAGGACGAGATCGCCGCGATCGCCTCGGCGCTCGGTGCCGCTTATGCCGGTTCGCTGGGGGTGACGTCGTCCTCGGGGCCCGGGATCGCGCTCAAGGGCGAGGCGATGGGCCTCGCGATCATCACCGAGCTGCCCCTCGTCATCATCAACTCGCAGCGCGGCGGCCCTTCGACCGGGCTTCCCACCAAGACCGAGCAATCGGACCTGTATCAGGCGGTTTACGGCCGCAACGGCGATGCGCCGATGCCTGTGCTCGCGGCGCGCTCGGCCGCCGATTGCTTCGACGTGGCGATCGAGGCGGTGCGGATCGCCACGCAATACATGACTCCGGTGATGCTGCTCACCGACGGCTATATCGCCAATGCCGCCGAGCCGTGGAAGGTGCCCGACATGAGCACCTACAAGCCGTTCCCGGTGACCTTCCACACCGAATTGCCGGCCGAGGGCGAGAAGTTCCTGCCTTATTCCCGCGACGCCAAGCTCAAGCGCCCCTGGGTCAAGCCGGGCACGCCGGGGCTGCTCCATCGCATCGGCGGGATCGAGAAGGCGCAGGGCACCGGCAATATCGATTATTCGCCCGCCAACCACCAGGCGATGACCGACATCCGCCGCGACAAGGTGCTCGGCATCGACATTCCCGACCAGGCCGTCGAGCAGGGGCCGGAAAGCGGCAAGCTGGTCGTGGTCGGCTGGGGCTCGACCTATGGCCCGATCGCCAGCGCGGTCCGCCGCGCGCGCGCCAAGGGGCTCGACGTAGCGCATGTCCATATCCGTCACATCTGGCCGCTGCCGAAGAATCTTGGTGCGCTGCTGAGGGGTTACGAGACCATTCTCGTTCCAGAAATGAACACCGGCCAGCTCAAGACGGTGCTGCGCGACCAGTTTCTGGTCGATGCGAAGCCGCTCAACAAGGTGTCGGGCCAGCCCTTTACCATTGCCGAGATCGAGCACGCGATCGATGCCGCGCTCCACGGCCATGCCGGCGGCGAACTGCCCGCCGACAGCACGCAGCTGCCCGAACCCTTTTCCGGCCACGACGATGGCCACAACGATAGCAAGGGTGGCGCGCTGTCACCGCAGTCGATCTAATCTCCCTCTCCCATCGGGAGAGGGAAGGGGCCCGCGCCGATGGCGTGG
>JASLBO010000376.1 GCA_030146605.1 Sphingomonas sp.
GCGCGTCGGCATGATGCTTCAGGCTGATCCGACGATCATTTACCCGATCACCAGGGGCAAGCCGCTCGGCCGCCGCATCCTCCAGTCGGAGCTGCGCACGGCGAACGGCTACAACACCTATGCGATGACGGGGCTGCCGGCGGGGCCGATCGCCAATCCGGGCAAGGAATCGATCGACGCGGTGCTCGATCCGGCGCAGTCGAGCGCATTGTATTTCGTCGCCGACGGTACCGGCGGGCATGTGTTCGCCGACACGCTCGAGCAGCACAACGCCAATGTGCAGAAATGGTATGCGCTGCGGCGCGCACGCGGGGAGATGTGAAGCCGTAGGGTCATCCCGGCGAAAGCCGGGATCGCTGCCGCAAGCGTGGGAGCTCTCGCCGGAGATCCCGGCCTTCGCCGGGATGACGGTCAGGCCTTCAGCCCAGCCGCCTCGCGCGCCAGCGTCTCGACCTGCTCGAGGCTCGCACCCTTGGGCGTGATCCAGCTGCCGCCGACGCACAGCACGGGGTCGAACGCCAGCCATTCCGGCGCCGTGGCGAGGCTCACTCCGCCGGTCGGGCAGAACTTCGCCTGATAAAAAGGTGCCGCGAGCGCCTTGAGCGCCTTGAGACCGCCCGATGTCTCGGCCGGGAAGAACTTGAAATGCGTCAGCCCCAGATCGAGCCCGCGCATGATGTCGCCGGCATTGGCGATGCCCGGTAGAAAGGGCACGCCGCTCGAGATGATCGGGTCGGCGAGCCGCTCGGTCAGGCCAGGCGAGACGATGAACTCGACGTCCGCGTCCATCACCTGCCGGAACTGGTCGGTGTTGACCACCGTGCCAGCGCCGACGATCGCGCCCTCGACCTTCTTCATCTCCGCGATCGCCTCGATCGCCGCGCCGGTGCGCAGCGTGACTTCGAGCACGCGCAGCCCGCCTTTGACCAGCGCCTCGGCCAGCGGGCGCGCCTGTGCCGCGTCCTCGATCACCAGCACCGGAATCACCGGGGCGGTGCGCATGATATCGGCAATCGTCGTCGTCAAAGTGCGTGCTCCTGGGCGAAGGCCGCCGCAGCCCCATAGAGGCCCGGCTGCGGATGCGTGATCAGCTTGACGGGAATCGATGCCATCAGGTTCCGGAACCGGCCCTTGGCAACGAAGCGCTCGCCGAAACCCGATTGCAGCAAATGGTCCTTGAGACGCAAGCCCAGACCGCCGGCGATCACCACGCCGGTCGGGCCGTGGGTAAGCGCAAGATCGCCCGCGACTGCGCCCAGGCTGAGGCAGAAGCGATCGAGCGCCGCGACGGCAAGGCTGTCCCTGCCTTCGAACGCCAGCGCCCAGAGCTCCTTGTCGCCGTAGCGCGGCACCGGCCGCTTCTCCAGTTCGGCGAGCGTCTCGTAGATCGCGACTATCGCCGGACCGGCGACGATCCGCTCGGTCGAGACCCGGTTATATTCGCGCCGCAGCCGCTTGACGAAGGCGTCCTCGATGGGATCGAGCGGCGCGAAATCGACGTGCCCGCCTTCGGTTGCAATGATGTCGTAGCCGCCCTTGTGGCGGAACACCTGCGCCACGCCGAGCCCGGTGCCCGGCCCGCATACCGTGAGCGAGCCGCGGGGAGGGAGCGCGATCTCTGGGCCGCATAAATGCAGGAAGTCCGCATCGCCCAGCTGCGCTACGGCATGGCCGATCGCGGCGAAATCGTTGACGACGCTCCACGTCTCGGCACCGAGTCGGTCCGGGATCAACGCAGGGCGGATGATCCAAGGATTATTGGTGAGCTTGATCACTTCGCCGCCGACGGGGGAGGCGACCGCGATCGCCGCCGCCTTGGGCAAAGGCCGGCCAAGCGTCTCGCCGAACGCCTGCCAGGCAAGCTGAAGGCTCGGATGCTCGGCGACCTTCTGGGTCATCGGCTCGGCGATCGAGACGACGCGGCCTTCCGCCACTTCCGCTACGGCAAAGCGGGCGTGCGTGCCCCCGATATCGACCGCGACGACTTCCATGCCTTCTCCCCGACCCTCTGGTGCCCGTCGCCTGTCAACGTTGGCATACGATGCGCGGCCCTTCTCTGCGTTGGACGCGCAGATGTAAAGCGGGTGGCTAGAGCCCGGCCTCCGCCAGCATTGCGGAGGCGCCGAGTTCGGCCTCGTCGGCATGATGCCGCATCATCGCGAACAGTTCGCGCCCGGTCCCCACGGCGGGAGCGGGAGCGACGGCCTGTTCGCGTGCCTCCCACTCGGCGGCGTCGACCAGCGCCTCCAGCGTCCCCGCTTCGGCATCGAGCCGGACCATATCGCCATCGCGGAGCTTGCCGATCGGGCCGCCGCCGAGCGCTTCGGGCGACAAATGGATCGCGCACGGCACCTTGCCCGATGCGCCGGACATCCGTCCATCGGTGACCAGCGCCACCCGGAAGCCGCGATTCTGGAGCACGCCCAGCGGCGGGGTGAGCTTGTGCAGCTCGGGCATGCCGTTGGCTTTCGGCCCCTGAAAGCGGACGACGACGACGACGTCGCGGTCGAGCTCGCCCGCCTTGAATGCGGTCTGCACCTCGGACTGGTCGGAGAAGACGCGCGCCGGTGCCTCGATCGTCCAGCGGTCGCGCTCGACTGCGCTCACCTTGATGCAGGCGCGGCCGATATTGCCCTTGAGGATGCGGAAGCCGCCCTCGGGCGAGAAGGGCGCGTCGATCGTGCGGACGATCGTCTCGTCGTCGCTCTTCGCCGGCAGATCGTGCCAGACGAGCGCATCATTATCGATATTCGGCTTGCGGCCATAAGCGGGCATGCCGCCCTCGGCCACCGTCAGCGTGTCGGCATGCATCAGCCCGCCGCGCAGCAATTCCCGGATCACGAACGGCGGACCGCCCGCGTCCTCGAAGCCGTTCACGTCGGCCGAGCCATTGGGATAGACCCGCGTCAGCAGCGGTATCGCGCGCGAGAGCCGGTCGAAATCGTCCCAGTCGATCACGATCCCCGCCGCGCGCGCGAAAGCCGGGACGTGGATCAGGTGATTGGTCGAGCCGCCGGTGGCGAGCAGCACGATTGCGGCGTTCACGATCGCCTTCTCGTCTACGACATGGCCGATCGGGCGATAGTCGTTGCCGTTCCAGCCGATCTCGGTGAGCCGATGCACGGCAGCGCGTGTCAGTTCCTGCCGCAGCTTGGTCTGCGGATTGGCGAAGGCGGCGCCCGGAATGTGGAGGCCCATCGCCTCCATCATCATCTGGTTCGAATTGGCGGTGCCGTAAAAGGTGCAGGTGCCCTTGCCGTGATAAGCCGCGATCTCGGATGCGAGCAGTTCCTCGCGCGTCGCCTTGCCCTCCGCATAGCGTTCGCGCACCGCCGCCTTGTCCTTGTTGGCAAGGCCCGAGCGCATAGGGCCGCCGGGAATCATTACCATTGGGAGGTGGCCGAAGCGCAGCGCGCCCATCAGCAGCCCGGGCACGATCTTGTCGCAGATGCCGAGCAGGGCCGCGCCTTCGAACACCCGGTGGCTGAGCGCGATGCCGGTGGACAGCGCGATCGTGTCGCGGCTGAACAGCGACAGCTCCATGCCGGCATAGCCCTGCGTCACGCCGTCGCACATCGCCGGCACGCCGCCGGCGACCTGTGCAGTCGCGCCGGCCTCGAGCGCCCAGATCTTCATCTGCTCGGGATAGCGGTAATAGGTCGCGTGCGCCGAAAGCATGTCGTTGTACGACGTGACGATGCCGATGTTCATCCGGTTGGCCGGTGTCATCAGGTCGCGCTGCTCGTCGGTGCCGGCATAAGCGTGCGCCAGATTGGCGCAGCCGAGTTTGGGCCGGTCGGCGCCGCTCTCGCGCTCGCGGCGGATCAGGTCGAGATAGGCGGCGCGGCGCTCCTTCGAGCGTTCGATCACGCGATCGGTGACGGCGGCGATTTCCGGATGCAGGGTCATTTCAAACTCCGTTCGCCCTGAGCTTGTCGAAGGGCGGATTCTTCAATTCCCGAACGCGCCGGGAGAAAGGTGCTTCGACAAGCTCAGCACGAACGGTCGGGCGTTCACGCCGCCCAGTGGATATCCACCGGCAGCTCGACATCGGCGAGAACCCGCCCGACCGGATAGTTCGAAGAGGCCCCCTGTTCGATCGCCTGTTCGAGCACGTCGCGCTTGGCCTGGCCGGTGATCGCGATCATCAGCGCGCGCGCCGAGACGATCGCCGCCTTGCTCAGCGATACGCGCGCGACCGGTGCCTCGGGCGGCAGCGGCTCGGGCATCACGCCCAGCGCCCGACGCTCCTTGGGGCCGTTCAGCGCTTCGTCGAAATCGGGCCCGGGGAAGATCGAAGCGGCATGGCCGTCGCCGCCGATGCCGAGCAGGCACAGATCGAGCGGCCAGTGCAGGTCCTGCAGGATCGCATCCGCCGCGCGCCCGGCGGCTTTGTAATCGGCCACGGTCGCGCTGATCAGCGGGATCACTCGCGCGCCCTTGGGAATGAACACCTTGCCGATCGCAGTGACGTTCGACAGCGGATCGCCCAGCGGCACCAGCCGGTCGTCGCCGGGGACGATCGTCACCCGCTTCCAGTCGAGCTTGGCCTTGGCCAGCGCCTCGTAGATCGGCAGCGGCGTCTTGCCGCCGGCGAGTGCGACCACGGCGGCGCCGCGTGCGTCGATCGCGCTCTCGATGATGAACTGCACGTCGCCGGCAACGGCCGCGGCCATCTCCTCGGCATCGTCATAGTCCCACCATTCGATTTCGGTCGTCATGCTCGCTCCTGAAGTTCGGTAGGTTGGCCGTTGATATGGGTATTGGAAGCTATTCGTTCCACGTCACGCCGTCGCGTTCGGTCAGCGCGATCGAGGCCGAGGGCCCCCAGCCACCCGAGGCATAGGGCTTGGGCTTGATGTCATTGGCGTCCCAGCCGGCACGGATGCCGTCGATCCACTCCCATTGCGCCTCGACCTCGTCGCGGCGGACGAACAGCGTGGGATCGCCTTCGATCAGGTCAAGCAGCAGCCGCTCATAGGCGATGCGGCGGGGCGTGCCGGCGAATTCGTTCTCGAGGCTGAGATTGAGCGGCACTTCGCGCAGCCGCACGCCTTCGCGGTCGAGCCCGGGCTGCTTGGCCATTACCAGCAGCCGGACATATTCCTCCGGCTGGAGCCGGATCGCCAGCGTATTGGGCTGCAAGGCGCCGCCGCGCTCGGCGAAGATCGAATGCGGCACCGGCTTGAACTGGATGACGATCTCGGAACGCCGCTCGGCGAGCCGCTTGCCGGTGCGTAGATAGAAGGGCACGCCGTGCCAGCGCCAATTGTCGACATGCGCCTTGATCGCGACGAACGTCTCGGTGACCGACGGCATTTCGAGGTCGGTGGCATAATCGCGGACGATCTCGCCCTTGACCGCGCCGCCGCCATATTGGCCGGTCACCGTGAGCTGCGGCGCCTCGGCAGCGCTGATCCTGCGCAGCGAGCGCAGCACCTTGACCTTCTCGTCGCGGATCGCGGTGCCGTCGAAGCGGGCAGGGGGCTCCATCGCGATCAGCGCGAGCAGCTGGAGCATATGGTTCTGGACCATGTCGCGCAGCGCCCCGGTCTCGTCGTAGAAGCCCGCGCGCCCCTCCAGTCCAACCGTCTCGGAGACGGTGATCTGGACATGGTCGATGCCCTGCGCGTTCCACACCGGCTCGAACAGCGAATTGCCGAAGCGCAGCGCCATGATGTTCTGGACGGTTTCCTTGCCCAGATAATGGTCGATCCGGAACGTCCGCTCCTCCGGGAAGGCGCCCGCGACGAGATCGTTG
>JASLBO010000389.1 GCA_030146605.1 Sphingomonas sp.
GCCGAGCTCTACACCGCCAAGGATTCGCCGAAGGTCGAGCTTTCGGCGATCATGGCACTGCTTTCCGAAGCGCCCGATCTGCCGCAGGCCGAACAGCTCGTGCGGATGGCCAAGGCGCGCGGCGCGCTGGACACGCCCTCGCTCCCCGCCGCCCAGCGGCTGATCTGGTTCGACGGCGCGCCGGTCCGCCAGCGCGCGCGCTCGGTGAAGAGCGACACCGCGGCGACCTCGGTCGCGATCGAGATCAACCCCTTCGTCAAGGCCGATGACGGCCTGCAGGCCGAGGCGGTGGTCGAGAAATTCGCACCCGACCTCACTCCCGAGGCGCTGACCGAATGGCAGCAGAAGGTCGCGTGGATCTATTATGTCTCCGGCGACGACGGCAATGCCCGGCGCATGGCTGAGAAGGCGCAGCTGGGCGTGGGCGCGTGGGTCGGCCAGGCCGATTGGGTCGCCGGGCTCGCCACGTGGCGGCAGGGCGATTGCAACGCCTCCGCCGACGCCTTCGAGCGCGTCGCCACCCGCGCCACCGATACCGAACTTCGGTCGGCCGGCTTCTACTGGGCGTCGCGCGCCGACATGGCGTGCGGACGGCCGGAGAAGGTCAGCGTCCGGCTCAAGGCCGCGGCACAGTTCGGCGAGACCTATTACGGGCTGCTCGCCCGCGCCGCACTCGGCATCCAGGACAAGCCGCTGAAGGGCGAGCGCTTCGTCGCCGAGGACTGGCGCGCGCTCGAACGCCGCCCCAATGTCCGCGTCGCCGCGGCGCTCTCCGAGATCGGCGAGGACGGGCTCGCCAACGAAATACTGCGCCACCAGGCGAAGTTCTGCACGCCGGGCGACCATGCCGCGCTGAGCCGCCTCGCCGGCCGGCTCAATCTCGCCGCCACCCAGCTCTGGCTGTCGCACAACGGCCCCGCCGGGGCGCGGCCGCTGGTGCAGGCGCGCTATCCCTCGCCCAACTGGACCCCGGCGGGCGGCTGGCGAGTCGATAAAGCGCTGGTGTTCGCGCACACGCTGCAGGAATCGCGCTTCAACGCCGAGGTCCGCAGCGCGGCGGGCGCGATGGGGCTGATGCAGGTCAAAACCGGCGCCGCTACCGATGTCGGCCGCCGCCACGGCGTGACCTATGCCGCGGCGGACCTGACCAAGCCTTCGGTCAACATGGAGATCGGCCAGTCCTATCTCGAGCAACTGCGCGACCAGCCCTTCACCGGCGGGCTGCTGCCCAAGGTGATCGCGGCCTATAATGCCGGGCCGACTCCGGTCGCCTTGTGGAACAGCATGAGCAAGGACAATGGCGATCCTTTGCTCTATATCGAGAGCATCCCCTATTGGGAGACGCGCGGCTATGTGATGACCGTGCTGCGCAATTACTGGATGTACGAGAATCAGGATGGCCGCGCCTCGACCAGCCGTTCGGCGCTGACGCAGGGGCTGTGGCCCAAATTCCCCGGCCTGCCCGGCGCCAAGGCGATCAAGGTCGGTGCACGGATCACCCCGCGCCTGCCCGCGACGACGCGGGTTGCCGGTGGCAATTGACGAGAGCGTCGCGTTCCGGCCGGTCCGGATCGCGGTGCTCACCATTTCCGACACCCGCACGCTGCAGGACGATCGCTCGGGCGACCGGCTGGTCGAGCGGCTGACCGGAGCAGGCCACGAACTCGCCGGCCGCGGGATCGTGCGCGACGATGTCGAGACGATCGTCTCGCGCCTTCACGCGTGGATCGATGACCCTGAAGTCGACGTGATCCTCACCACCGGCGGCACCGGCGTGACCGGGCGCGATATCACCCCCGAGGCGCTGGCACGGGTGTGGGACAAGGAGATTCCCGGTTTCGGCGAACTGTTTCGCTGGCTGAGCTATCAGAGCATCGGCACCTCGACGATCCAGTCGCGCGCGACCGCCGGAGTGGCGCGCGGCACCTATATCTTCGCGCTGCCGGGCTCGACCGGCGCGGTGACCGACGCGTGGGACGGCATCCTCGCGAGCCAGCTCGATATCCGCCACAAGCCGTGCAATTTCGTCGAACTGATGCCGCGGCTGATGGAGCGGTAGGATCACCGATCCGCCCTTGCGCGGCGAGGAGAAGCCGGAAGACATCTGGGCAAAGATCGAAACGCGTGCTTGCGGCACGGCCCTCCCCCGACCCCTCCCGCTCCGCGGAAGGGGAGCGATGAAATCCGGCGCAGGCCCTTGTCGCTCCCCTCCCGCTTGCGGGAGGGGTCGGGGGAGGACCTGACCGAACCAGCCGGGCGCGCCGCTCAGCTCTTCGGCTTTTCCGCGTTTCCCTCGGGCAGGTTCAGCTCTTCCTTGAAGAACGTCCCGAGCTCGCCGAGCTGCGAAGTCCACCAGTCGATCACGTCGGTGAAGTTCGCCGCGTTGAGCCCGCCCATGGTGGACACGTCATAGGCGACTGCGAATTGCTGGTCCTTGCGGACCGAGGCCTGGAGGAAGCGATTCGTCGAATTCCATTTGTCGGCCAACGCCGGCGTATTTTCGGGCGCCTTTTCGAACAAGGTCTCGAAACGCAGCGAATCGCAATTCTCGTTCTCCTCGCAGCCATAGAAATAGACTTCGAAGTGATAAGAGGATT
>JASLBO010000445.1 GCA_030146605.1 Sphingomonas sp.
TAGAAGGCCAGGATCGGCAGCACCGCGCCGTTCATGGTCATGCTGACCGACATCTCGCCGAGCGGAATGCCGTCGAACAGGATCTGCATGTCCTCGAGCGTGTCGATCGCCACACCGGCCTTGCCGACGTCGCCGACAACGCGCGGATGGTCTGAATCGTAGACTCGGTGGGTGGCGAGATCGAACGCGACGGACAGGCCCTTCTGCCCCGCGGCCAGGTTGCGGCGGTAGAATGCGTTGGAATCCTCGGCGGTCGAAAAGCCCGCATATTGTCGGATCGTCCACGGGCGTCCCGTGTACATCGAGGCATAGGGGCCGCGGGTGAAGGGAGCGAAGCCGGGGAGGCCGGGATCGATCTCGACCACATCCTCCGCCGTGTAGAGCGGCTTCACGGCGATGCCTTCCGGCGTATTCCAGGTAACGTCCTTGCCCTTCAGCTCCTTGGCTGCCGCCGCCTGCCAATCGGCCGATGTGGGGCGATCGGTCGCCCTAGCCTCCACCGGCGGCTGCGAGGCGGCCCCGCTATCTTCGCCGGTATTCAGTTCGATCTTGGGGTGTTCGGACATGAAATCCCGTTTGGACCGACGGGCCGGCGAGTCAATGCGCCTCTTTGGGGCTTTCCATGATCTCGGTCAGCACTCCGCCCAAGTCCTTGGGGTGGAGGAAGAAGATTGGCGTCCCATGCGCCCCGATCCGCGGCTCGCCCAGAACCCGCGCGCCCCTGGCCTCGAACCAGGCTTTCGCTTCGTGGATGTCCGGCACCTCGTAGCAAACGTGATGCTGCCCCCCGAGCGGGTTCTTCTCGAGCCACTTGCCGACCGCCGAGTTCGGCGAGGTCGGCTGCAATAGCTCGATCTGGGTCCCTGAAGTGCCGCTCTCGCCCGGCGTGTTGACGAAGCAGACGCGAACCTGCTGCTCCTCGAGCACGAACGGCTCGGTGATGTCGGCCGCACCCATGACGTCGCGGTAGAACGCGATCGCAGCGTCGAGATCGGGCGTGGCGACGCCGATGTGGTTCAGCCGGCCCAGCTTCATGCGGCGTTCGCCACGTTCTCGATCACCATCGCGATCCCCTGCCCGCCGCCGATGCACATCGTGATCAGCGCGTAGCGGCCACCGGTGCGCTTGAGCTCATAGGCCGCCTTGACGGTCAGGATCGTGCCGGTGGCACCCACCGGATGACCGAGCGAGATGCCCGAACCGTTCGGATTGAGCTTCTCGCGGTCGAATCCCAACTCGTTGCACACGGCAAGCGCCTGCGCGGCGAAGGCTTCGTTGGCCTCGATCACGTCCATGTCGTCGAGCGTCAGCCCGGCGCGCTTGAGCGCGATCGGCACGGCCTTGACCGGGCCCACGCCCATGTACTCCGGCTCGACGCCGGCATGACCCCAGGCGACGATCCGCGCCATCGGCTTGAGCCCGCGCTTCTCGACTTCTTCGCCCGTTGCGAGCACCACCGCGGCGGCGCCGTCGTTGATGCCCGAGGCGTTGCCGGCAGTGACCGAGCCATCCGCCTTGAACATCGGCTTCATGCCGGACAGCGTATCGTAGCTGGTCTCGGCGCGGACGTGCTCGTCGGTGTCGAACACCACGGTGCCCTTGCGGGTCTTGAGCTCGACCGGAAGGATCTGCTCCTTGAACCGGCCCTCCTCGATCGCCTGGAACGCGCGACGATGCCCCTCCACGGCAAGCTCGTCCTGCTCACGCCGCGTGACCTGGTGGCGGGTCGCGACGTTCTCGGCCGTGATCGCCATGTGGATGTCATGCACCGGGTCGTGCAGCCCCATGCTGAGCGCATCGACCAACTCGGCGTTGCCCATCCGCCGGCCCCAGCGCGTGTGGTGGTCGTGGTAGGGCACGTTGGTCATGCTCTCGGCGCCGCCGGCGACCGTGATGCCGGCTTCGCCCAGCTTCATCATCTGCGCGCACGACACGATCGACTGGACGCCGGAGCCGCACAGGCGATTGACGGTCAGCGCCGGCGTTTCGACCGGGATGTCGGCCTTGAGCGCGCAGACGCGGGCGAGGAACTGGTCCTTCACCCCGGTCGGCATGACCTGGCCCATGATCACGTGCTCGACGTCCTTGGGCTCTACCCCGGCGCGCTCGATCGCTTCCTTGATCACCATCGCGCCGAGGTCGGAGGGCATGAAGCCCTTCAGCGAGCCGCCGAAATCGCCGATCGCGGTGCGCACGCCGCTGACGATGTAGATGTCCTGCAATTGGGTCATGTGGTTGCTCTCACAGCGGGATGTTGTCGTGCTTCTTCCACGGGTTCTCCAGCTGCTTGTTGCGCAGCTTCCTCAGACCCAGGGCAATCCTCCGCCTCGTTGAATGTGGGTAGATAACCTCGTCGATATAACCCCTGCTCGCCGCGACGAACGGATTGGCGAACCGATCCTCGTACTCACGGGTCTTTTCGGCGCTATCTTCCTGGCTGAGCCCGCGGAAGATGATCTCGACCGCGCCCTTGGCGCCCATCACCGCGATCTCGGCGGTCGGCCAGGCGTAGTTGAAATCGCCCCGCAAGTGCTTCGAGGACATGACGTCGTAGGCCCCGCCGTAGGCCTTGCGGGTGATCACGGTAATCTTCGGCACGGTCGCCTCGGCATAAGCGAACAGCAGCTTGGCGCCGTGCTTGATGATCCCGTTGTGCTCCTGCGCCGTGCCGGGGAGGAACCCCGGGACATCGACGAAGGTGATGATCGGAATGTTGAACGCGTCGCAGAAGCGGACGAACCGCGCCGCCTTCTTCGACGAGTTGATATCGAGCACGCCCGCCAGCACCATCGGCTGGTTCGCGACGATCCCGACGGTACGACCCTCGATCCGGCCAAACCCGCACAGGATGTTGCCCGCATGCGCAGGCTGGATCTCGAAGAACTCTGCCTCGTCGACAACTTTGCGGATCACCTCGTGCATGTCGTACGGCTGGGCGGCGCTGGCGGGGATCAGGGTGTCGAGGCTTTCCTCGACGCGGTCGTAGGGATCGGCGGTCGGCCGCTCGGGCACTTCCTCGCGGTTGTTGAGCGGCAGAAAGTCGAAGAAGTCGCGAGCGGCGAGCAGCGC
>JASLBO010000447.1 GCA_030146605.1 Sphingomonas sp.
CTGCCGACCGGGCGGGCGCTGTTCCTCGAATTCGCCTGGGACGGCGTACAGAAGAAGGGCGGTGGCGACTGGCTCAAGGCGCTTCAGAGCGTGGCAGAGATCACCGACGCCGACGGCAAGGACGAGCGCGCCGCGGGGATCGGGCTGACCTGGCAAGGGCTGCGCAAGATGGGGCTGAACCCGAGCGCGCTCGCCTCGTTCGACCGGCCGTTCAAGGAAGGCATGTTCCAGGAGGACCGGTTGCGCCGATTGGGCGACCGTCGCGAGGATTCGTGGCTCTCGACGGTGATTCCGGGCGGGCCCAAATGGAGCGGAAACACCCCGGTGGACAATAAGGGTTGCGGCATGGCCGACGCGCATGCCTTTGACGATCTAGCGCAGGTCGTCGAGACGATGGTGGAGACGCCGATCACGGTGCACGCCTTGCTGCTGCTCTACGAGAAGGACGAAGAGACCGCCGAAGCGTGGTGCCGGACGGTGGGCGATGCGCTGGCGCCGCATCAGGTCAAGATCGTTCACGGCCTGCCGCTGGATCTGCGCCCGGACGAGCGCGGCATCGCGCGCGAGCATTTCGGCTTCGCCGACGGCGTCTCGCAGCCGGCGCCGTTCGAGGAGAAGGTGGTCGTCGTCAAGGACGGGACCGACTATCCCAAGGACTATTGGAACGGCGTGCCGCTCGGCGAAGTGCTGATGGGGCATGAGAACGGCCATCACGAGATCGCGCTCGGGCCCGTCGTCGTGGACACGCCCGAAGGGCGCGCGGCGGGATTGCCCGAACATCCGCGCGGCGTGGGCTTCCTCGATCTCGGGCTCGACGGCAGCTATATGGTGGTGCGCGAGCTCAAGCAGGACGTCGCCGCTTTCTGGAATTCAATGGATGCGGCGGCCGAGCGGATCAACCGGCGCGATCCCGAGCATTCGGGGCATATCACTGCCGAGTGGATCGCCAGCCGGGTGATCGGGCGCGACCTCGACGGCAACCTGCTGTGCCCCAACAGCAAGACCGGGGTGCTCCCGGTCGACAAATATGATCAGCCCGACAACGACTTCCTGTTCTACGACCGCGACAGGCTCGGGCATGGCTGTCCGCTCGGCAGCCATGTCCGCCGCGGCAATCCGCGCGACGGGCTGGCACCGAAGCCGAGCGACAAGCAGACGCTGCTCGATGCGGCCAACAACCACCGCATCCTGCGCCGCGGCCGCAAATACGGGCCCGACATTCCCGACAAGCGCACCGACGACGGCAAGGAGCGCGGGCTGCTGTTCATCTGCCTCAACACCGACGTCACCCGCCAGTTCGAGTTCGTCCAGCAGACCTGGATGCTCAACCCGAACTTCGCCTTCCTCTATGACGAAGTCGATCCCTTGCTCGGGCCCAAGGGGATGCTGACGATCCCCGAAAAGCCGCTGCGGCGGATCATCGAGGTCGACACCTTCGTCCAGATGGCGGGCGGCGAATATTTCTTCCTGCCGAGCTTGCCGGCCATTCGCTACCTGGCGTCGCTATGAGCGCGCTGACCTCGCGCGACGTTCTCCGTCCGGGGCCCAAGGGGCTCAAGGCGGCGATCCAGCGGCTGGTGTTCGCGGTGATGCCGAGCTTCTTCGCGTTCCTGCGGCGCTGGAAGCCGGTGATGAAGCTGGGCAACAATTATCTCACGTCGCGCTACGACGATGTCCGCGAGGTGTTCGCCACCGACCCGGCGTTCGGCGTGGTCTACAAGCCGCATCTCGACGTGATCATGGGCGGCCAGCCCTTCTTCCTCGGCATGGCCGACACCGATCAGTATCGCCACGATACCGATGCAATGCGACGGGTGGTGCGGCCGGAGGATCTGCCGGTGCTCGCCGTGCGCACCGAAGCGCTGGGCGAGGCCATAATTGCCGGGGCCGGCGGGCGGATCGACGTGGTCGACACGTTGGTGCGGCGGGTGACCTTCACGATGCTGGGTGACTATCTGGGGGTACCCGATCCGGCGGGCGGCGACCTGCGCGTCTGGGGGACGCGGCTGTTCGAATTCCAGTTCGTCGATCAGGGCAATGATCCGGCGCTGCGCAAGGAAGTCGATGAGATCGCCCCGGCGCTGCGCCTCCACATCCAGAACGAGATTGCACGCCGGCGGATCGAGCCGGGCAAGGACGATGTGCTCTCGCGCTGCCTCGCGCTGCAGGCGAAGGGCGATCCCGCTTATTCCGACGATTTCATCCGCACCTCGTTGATGGGGTTCATCGTCGGCGGGCCGCCGCAGCCGCCGATGGTGGTGCCGCAGGCGATGGAGCAATTGCTCCGCCGGCCGAAAGTGCTGGCCGAGGCGCAGGCCGCGGCGCGTGCCGACGATGACGATCGGCTGCGTTGCTATGTGCTCGAGGCGATGCGCTTCGATCCGCTCGCCCCGGGGCTGCCGCGCGTGGCGCTGACCGACTGGACGCTGGGCAGGGGCACGTCCCACGCCGCCACGATCCCTGCCGGCGCGCAGGTGCTCGCCGCCTTCGCCTCGGCGATGATGGACCCGCGGCGGGTGGCCGATCCGACGGTTTTCGATCCCAACCGGCCGGCGAGCGATTACATGCATTTCGGCTTCGGGCTGCACGAGTGCTTCGGACGGCACATCAACCATGCGACGCTGCACCTGATGCTCAAGCCGCTGCTCAAGCAGCCGAACTTGCGCAGGGCGGCGGGCAAGGCGGGCAAGCTGAGCAAGAACGGCCCGTTCGCCGAGCGGCTGGTAGTGACGTACGGGTGACATCCCGTGCTCCTGCTTTCGCAGGAGAACGATGCAATTAACGCCGCGGCGAAGGCGCGCCACGATAGCCGCTTTGGCGTTCGAGCATCCAGCCCGGATATTCCGGCGCGAGCTTGCTCGCTTCGTCGAGCCGCGCCAGCTCGTCGGCAGTGAACACCACGTCGACTGCCCCGAGATTGTCGGCGAGCTGCTCCGGCCGCCTGGCGCCGACGATCACACTTGAGACTGCGGGTTGGTGGAGCAGCCAGGCCAGTGCGAGCTGCGCGACCGAATGGCCGTTCGCTGTGCTCAATTCGCGCAGCACGTCGATCACGGCATAGCCGCGGTCCTTGTCGACGGGCGGGAAATCGAAGTCCGCGCGGCGGCCTTCGCCTTCGCCCTCGCGCGAATATTTGCCCGAGAGGAAGCCGCCGGCGAGCGGGCTCCACACCATCAGCCCGACGCCTTCCGACTGGAGCATCGGGATCACCTCGCGCTCGAGATCGCGGCCGGCGAGCGTGTAATAGGCCTGGAGCGAGGCGATCGGCGCATAGCGTCGCGCTTCAGCGATGCCGACGGCCTTGGTG
>JASLBO010000568.1 GCA_030146605.1 Sphingomonas sp.
TGGGGCGGCGGCTTCCCGATCGGAATCGATCTGTCCGGCGACGGGCTGACGCTCACCGACATGGTGACCACCAACGTCTTCTTCGACCGCGACGGCGACGGCTGGCGCGACCGGACGAGCTGGATCGGTGCCGAAGACGCCTTTCTCGCGCTCGATCGGAACGGTGACGGGGCGATCTCCGGGAGCGACGAGATCAGCTTCGTCGGCGACAAGGAGGGCGCCACCACCGATCTCGAGGGGCTTGCCGGCTTCGACAGCAATGGCGACGGCGTGCTCGACGCGCAGGACGCGCGCTTCGGCGAATTCCGGCTCTGGCAGGACGTCAACCAGGACGGAATCAGCCAGGCCGGCGAGCTGCGCTCGCTCGCCGAAGCAGGGATTACTGCGCTCTCGCTCAACGGCACCAAGACCGGGCTGCATTATACCGGCGGCAACGGGACCACGCTTGCCACCGCCGACTATGTGCGTGCAGACGGCACCCGCGGCACCCTGCACGACCTCGTGCTCGGCTATCTTCACGCCAACGGGACGGCGGCACCGGGCGAAGCGGAAGAGACGGTCGCGGCCCGGCCGGATTCGCTCGACGAGACGTTCGCGCAAATGACCCGGGCAATGAAGAACGAGGACGGGCTTGCCGCGCCGATCATCTTCGATCTCGATGCGGACGGCACGACGATCGTCCCGCTCGCGGCGAGCGCTACGCTGTTCGACATGGTCGGCGACGGCCAGCTCCGCAAAACCGCGTGGACGGACGCCGGGGACGGGTTCCTCGTCCGCGACCGTAATGGCAACGGAGTGGTAGACGGCATCGACGAGATCTCGTTCGTCGGCGACAAGGCCGGTGCCAAGACCGACCTCGAAGGGCTGGCCGCCTTCGACGGCAATGGCGACAATGTTCTCGACGCCGATGACGCCAGTTTCGTCGGATTTGGCGTCTGGAACGACGCCAACGCCAACGGCCGCACCGACGCCGGCGAACTGCAGAGCCTCGCCCAGGCGGGGATCGTCTCGGTCGGCCTCGCGGGCACTCCGACCGGCCAGACCGCGGCACAGCGCACCGGCGGGCAGAGCGTCACCTTCAACACTGCAACCTATTCGCGGGCGGACGGGACATCGGGCAGCCTGAGCGATGTCGGTCTGGCCTATGACACCGTCGCGCAAGGCGCGACATCGGCATGGACGATGAAGCCGACGCTGGGCGACGATCGCTTCAATCTGAAATCGGGCACGTCGCGGATCAGCGCGGCGAACGGGCAGTTCGTGGTGCGTCAGCGCGGAACGGACGGGTTGTTCGATCCGGCGGCGGGCGCGATGGCGGGCGCGACGCTGCTGCGGTTCCGCGACAAGACCGTCGGCATGCTGGGCGCGATGGTGCTCGATCTTGACGGCGACGGGATCGAGATCGAGCACAAGCGCAATTCGGACGCCGACTTCGACATGGATGGCAATGGTGGGCGCGACAATACAGGCTGGCTCGGAAAGGGCGACGGCTTCCTGGTCATCGACCGGAACAGCGATGGTCGCATCACGACGGGTGCCGAGCTTTCATTCCTCGCCGAGAAAACCGGTGCCGGCACGAACTTTGAGGGGCTTGCCGCGCTCGACAGCAACAAGGACGGGAAGATCACCGCGGCCGACACCCGGTTCGGCGAGCTCAAGGTCTGGCTCGACGGCAATCGCAACGGACGCAGCGACGAGGGCGAATTGAAGACGCTCGCGGACTTCAACATCACCGAGATCGGCACCCGGAATTCCGCGTCGCAGGTATCGAACCAGAAGGTCGGCTCGAACCTGATCCTCTCGACCGCAGTGTTCACGCGGGACGGTAAGACGAAGACGATCGCCGACGTGGCATTCGCCTTCTCGCCTTCGGCGGCCGTACCCGCGAACGCCACACGCGGCGGCGCGACGCTGCCGCGGCCGCTGGAGGAGAGCGACGTGCTGCCGGCCCCCCTCTCGATCGAACCCGGTCCGCTCGACGCGCGGCTTGCGCTGATGCGGCAGGCGATAAGTGGATTCGGTGCTGCTACGGCCGCGGAGACGCGACTCGACAGGAACGATATCGCACGCAGCTACGACTTCTACGCCGCAAGCGCGGCTTGACCCGGAGGACCATGAACGAGAACAAATCTGCGCCGACCGTCAGCCACCTGCTGGGCGAAATGACATGGCTGCTGACGCAATCGCCGCTGCACCGGGCGTTGGCGATCGGGGATCTGGAATGGCTGGTGATGCCGGCGCTTTTGAATGAACAGTATTACGTGTTCCGCGACGGCGACCGGCCAGTCGGGCTGGCGCTGTGGGCCGAGACGACCCGGGCGGGCGAGGCCAAGCTCGAACGCGGGATGATCGAGCCCGGGAATCGGCTGACGCTGGAGGAATGGAGCGGCGGCGACCGGCTGTGGCTGGTCGATCTGATCGCGCCCTTCGCCGACGCGGCGAACAAGCATGTCGAGATCATGATGGCGGATCTGATCTCGAAGCCGCTGCGTGGGCGCAGCTTCCAGTTCCACCGGACCGACCCCGCCACCGGAGCGCGGACGGCCCAGCGCGTCGAGGCCGATGCAGGAGAAAGGCTCGCCGAGGCCATCGCCGCGCAGGTGACCGCGTCGCAGAATTGAACGACAGGTGCCGTACACCCGGTCGGCGCCTGCCGATCGGCGCCGATCTGCCTACCGGCCCGTGGGG
>JASLBO010000046.1 GCA_030146605.1 Sphingomonas sp.
GGCCAACTCTCATCTTCTCACCGAGACAGGAGCCTCCAGCTGGCTCCGCAGCCACATGTCCCATCTCCTCGAGATACAGGCTCTCGAGCTCCGATGCGGTGATGTGGGCGGCCTGGATCATACGGCGCAGCTTGCCCTCGCGCATCAGGCCGATCCGCGTTCCCACTTCGCGCGCGCGGAACAGGTCGTGGGTCACCATCAGCACCGCCGCGCCGGCGTCGCGCGGACGCACGATCAGCGCGTGGAATTCGGCCGAAGCCTGCGGGTCGAGGCCGGAGGTCGGCTCGTCTAGCAGCAGCGCGCGCGCCTGTTTGACGATGGCGAGCGCAACGCCGACCTTCTGCCGCATCCCCTTCGAATAGCCGGACGCGCGACGATCCATCGCGGCCTCGGGTAGCCCCGCTTGTGAAAGGCACTGGCGCAGATATGCCGGCGAGCGATCCGCAATACCGGAGAGCGCGGCGAAATAAGCAAGATTCTCCCGCCCCGTCAGTTCGCCGAACAGCGCGATCTGCTCCGGCACGTAGAGCAGCTTGCGCTTGGTGCCGACGGGGTCGCTGCGGACATCGACGCCATCGACGCGGGCCTCGCCCGATGTCGGTTCGAGAAACCCCAGGAACAGGTTGATCGTCGTCGTCTTGCCCGCGCCATTGGCGCCAAGCAGGCAGACGATCTCACCCGGATCGACGCGAAGGTCTAGCGCATCGAGCGCGCGGTGCGATCCGAAATTCTTGGTCAGCGCTATGGCTTCGAGCATATTTGAGGTTCCTCAGAGCAGCTTCGACGCGCCGCGCCGGAAACGGAGCGCGGCGAGCGTGAGCGAAAGAATGGCGAAGAGGGCGAGTGCGAGCAGGTCGAGGGCCAGCGGGCGGCTGCGCGACGGTTCGGCGAAGCTGAAGCGCAGCAGAGGCCGATCATGATCGATGAGCGTCATCAGCCGGTCCCGGTCCATCCAGTCGAAGGCGAGGCCGCGCGCATCGCCGGCAAAGTTGCGAGCCTGCGCCTGGAAGGCGAGCGCACGGCTGGCATCGGTCCCGGCGATCCGGTCGAGCGCATCCTGCGCGATGACGGCGGGGGAGAGGAATCGCAGTCCGTCCGCCAGCGCCCGGTGGCTTGCACATCCCTCGCCATGCGATCGATATAGGGGACCGAGCCGCGCCTCGCGCTGCTGGATCTCGGCGCGTCGATGCCATAGCGACGCCGGATAGGCGCGACCGGACTCGGCTGTCGCGGCGGCGCGCGCGCCTGCCTGGTTGGCCGCCCGTACCTCCAGCCCGGCAATGCGCAATGCATTGGTGTGGGCCATTGCCAAAGGCGGCGGGGCGACGAGGTCGGCAATCGCGGCGCCGGCGGCCGGAATCAGCATGACGACCGCCAGCCAGGCGGTCCCGCCGGCCAGCGCAGCGGTGGTCGAGGCGCGCACGAACAGGTTGATCAGCGTGGTGAGCGCGATCCAGAACGCGCCATAGGCCAGCACCACCAGCACGAGCAGGCATAGGTCGGCGATATCGCGCACGCCGACGGCAACAAGCCATCCCAGGGCGATCACCGCCGCCGCGACGAGCAGCGAACCGCCACGCACCGCCGCGCGCGTCAATATCAGCCCGGCCGGGCGCACCGGCTGGGCAAGCTGGAAGCGGGCGCTGCCATTCTCGACATCGCGCGACCAGAAGTCATAGGTCGCCGCGATCAGCAGCAAGGGCAGCAACACAATGATGACGAAGGCCAGGTCGAACCGGCCGGCGGCGAGCACCGACGGACTCTCGAGCCCGGTGGCATAGGCATCGAACATCGCGTGCGGATCGCCGAACGGCGTGACATTGGCGGCGGCGGGATATCCTTCGGCCTGCCCGGCGGAAAGCGCCGCGAGGGGGGCGTTGGGCAGCCCGGCGCCAAATTGCGAGGCCGTCACATAGATCAGGTCGAACTTGGGCTTCTCGCCCTTAGCCATTGTCGCCACGAAACGATCACGGCGCTTCGTCACGATTTCATCCGAGCTGGCCAGCGCCTGGCTGACGGTGCGTTGACGCTGCTCGGCCCAGCGCGCGCCGCTGAGCGCGGCGTAGCCGGCGGCGATTGCGAACAGGACGAGCATCACCCGCATCACCGGGTCGCGCCATGTCCGGGTCCATTCGAGCCGGGCGATGCCAATGCCGCTGCTCATGCTTTTGTCCTCCCGAGGCGGCGCGCCGTGGCGAACGCGGTCAGCGTCGCCATTGCCGCCCAAGCCGCCAGAATGAGGAGGTCGATCCAGTGGCGCGCCAGCGACTCACGCAAGCCTTGCGAACTAGCCACGAACTTCGTGTTGCGCGTGATCGCCGCGACATCGGTCATATACGGTCCCTCGCCGCCGAGTGGCTGGTGGATCAGCGCGCGATTGAGCTGCTGCACCAGATCGTATCGGAAGCCGTCGGCCTCTTCGAGGAAGCGGCGATGCGCGTGCTGGTCGCTCTGCGCCATCGCCGCCGACCAGGGACGCACCGCTTGATAGGGGCTGAGGAACGCAAAGGCGCGCTGGATTACCGCCTGCCGGTCATAGCCATCGTACAGCGCCGCGAAATGGCGGCGGTAGATCGCGCTCGACAATGCCTCGCCGTGGAACAGCGAAATCCCGTTGAAATCAACCGGCAGATCTTCGAGCCTGGTCACGCCATAGCGGCGCATCGTATCCTGGCGCAGGCGTTCGAGCCGCGCATCGCGCGGATCGTGCCCGCTGGGCCCCTCCATCACTTCGCGCGTGACTGCCGCCTCGAACGCCGGGCCGGAAAGCGTCGGCGCGGCCGCTTCTGCGATCGACGGGGCGATGCGCGGCACGAACAAGGTGGCCAGCGACCAAAATGCGAGCATCACCACCAGTGACGTGCGCGCGGAGGCGAACGCGGCCGAGGCAGCGAGCGTCAGCGCGGCGAAAGCGAACAGGTAGAGTGCATAGCCCAGCATCATCCAGAGCAGCGGCGCAAGCTGTCCCGTCAGGCTGCCGGCGAGGCACAACGCGCCCAGGCTCGTCATCGTCGCGACGACCAGCAGCAACAGCACCGTGGCCGCAAGGCCCGCGAGCCGACCGGCCATCAGCGCGGCCGGTGACACCCCGGCGGCGAGCTCCTGACGCAGCAACCCGCGCGCGCGTTCGCCTGAGAAGGCGGCGAACCCCGCCAGGATGATCAGCAGCGGCGCCAACACCTGCAGCATCGTCGCCGGGCTGAGGCCCGCGAACCGGTCAAGCGCGGTTCCGCCGTCGATCGCGCGGTTCTGCGCGGGATTGTTGGCATGTGCCTCCAGCCGCAGCGAGGTGCCGAGTTGCGGCAGCAGCCCCGGGTCGATCACGGCGAGCGGTGATAGCGGCTTGAACAGATAGCGTCCGAAATGGGCTGCGCCATGCGGGTTGGCCGGGCCTTGCATCGCCCAGACCTTCGCTTCCTCGGCTTGCGCCGCCCGTCGTTCGGCCTCACGCGAGCCGTGCAGCGCCGCCCCGGTCATTGCGGCGGTGCATAGCAAAAGCAGGAGCGCCAGCCCCAGTACAGCCAGCCGCCGGTCGCGCACCAGCAGCCGCCATTGTTGCCCCGCGACGAGAGAAACGAGCGCCCCGGCCATCTCAGTAATTCGCCCGCAGCGTCAGCAGGACGTTACGCGGCTCGCCGTAGAAATTGTAGGTGTTGATCGAACCGACGCGCTGGTAATAGACCTTGTCGAACACATTGTTGACCGACACGAACGCGCGAAGATCCTTGCTGAAGCGCCAGCCAAGCTGCGCGCCAGCCACGGCAAACGCCTCCTGCTCGCGAACGCCCGCCACGCCGCCCGCGACAACGCTGCTTTGTCCGTTCAAACTGG
>JASLBO010000093.1 GCA_030146605.1 Sphingomonas sp.
GCACGATCGCCCGCGATCTCGGCATCCTGATCGTCTCGGGGCGCTACAAGCCCGGCGAGATTCTCAACAACGAAGTCGCGGCGAGCGACCGGCTCCACGTCTCGCGCACCGCCTATCGCGAGGCGCTGCGTATCCTTGCCGACAAGGGGTTGGTCGAGAGCCGTCCGCGCACCGGCACGCGAGTCAGCGACCGCGAGAAATGGCATCTGCTCGATCCCGACGTGCTGTCGTGGATCTTCGAATTCGAGCCCGACGACGATTTGCTGTTCAGCCTGTTCGAGCTGCGCAAGATCTTCGAGCCCGAGGCCGCGGCATTGGCGGCCGAGCGCCGGACCGATGCGCAGCTGACGAGGATGGCCGAAGCGCTGGCGGGCATGGAGAAGCATACGCTCGCGGTGGAGGAGGGGCGGATCGCCGATCAGGACTTCCACGCGGCGTTGCTCGAAGCCTCGGCCAATCCGTTCATCACTTCACTCACCACCAGCGTCAGCGCGGCGGTGGCGTGGACGACGATCTTCAAGCAGCGCAACAGCCCGCTGCGCCGCGATCCCGTCCCCGATCACCAGCGTGTGTATGATGCGATCGCTGCGGGCGACCCCGAGGGCGCACACGCGGCGATGGCGCACCTCGTCGATATGGCGTTCCTCGATACGACCCGCAGCCGCGCGCCCAAGCTCAAGCTGACGAGGGGGAACCGCCGCGACGTCGCGGCGGGGTAATTCCCCTCCCTGCAAGGCAGGGGTTAGGGGTGGGTAAGAAGAGGTCGGGCTCGATGCCCGGCCTCTTCTTCTTTTCGTTGCATCCCGTTGGGCTCGCCTTCGGCTCGCACCCACCCTCAACACCTCCCATTCAGGGAGGGGAGTTTTCCGGTTATTCGACGGCGGTCACCGGCTCATCGGCAAGCGCGTTGGTTACCCGCGATCCCCACAATGCATAGAACAGCACGTAGAGCTCGCAGACCGCGCAGATGATGAACGAGGTCTGGAGACCATAGACATCGGCGAACTTGCCCTGGAAATAGACCAGGGCGCCGCCGGCGATCGCCATGATGAGCAGACCCGAACCCTCCTCGGTCAGCGGGCCAAGGCCCTTGATGCCGAGCGTGAAGATCGTCGGGAACATGATCGAGTGGAACAGACCCACCGAGATCAGCGACCACATTGCGATCGGACCGTGCGCGAAGGTGGTGATCATCATCACCACGAAGGCCAGCGCGCTGGCGACGGCGAGCACCGTCTCGGGCTTGACCGAGCGCATCAGGAACGCGCCGATGAAGCGGCCGACCATCATCCCGCCCCAGAGCAGGAAAAGGTAATGGCCCGCCTGTTCGTGGGTCAAATTGCCGATCTCGGGCTGTGACACGAAGTTGACGAAGAGGTTGCCCACCCCGATCTCGGCGATCAGGTAGATCGCGATCGCGGGCACGCCGAAGACGAGGTTGCGGTGCTTCCACAGCGAGTGGTTCTTGCGAGCTTCGCGCGAGTGGCGCGAGGTGGCCGCACCCATTGCCGGAAGCTTGAAGCGCGCAATCACCACGGCGAGCACGATCAGCACCACTGCGACGATCAGATAGGGCAGCTGCACCGTCTGCGCATCGGCGAGGCGCTGCTCGAGCGTCAGCGCCGCCGCGCCGCCTTCGGTGGTGCCCGAGACGCTGCGGCCGAGGATCAGATAGGCGCCGAACAACGGGGCGAAGGTGGTGCCCATCGAGTTGAACGCCTGGACGAGGTTCAGCCGCGACGATGCGCTCTCGGCCGGCCCGATCACGGCGACATAGGGATTGGCTGCGACCTGGAGCAACGCGATGCCCGACGCGATGATGAACATCGCGGTGAGCACGATATAGTAAGAGAGCAGCATCGAGGCCGGGATCATGATCAATGCGCCCACGGCCATCACGATCAGGCCGGTGACCATCGACTTCTTGTAGCCGATCCGCTCGATGATCTTGGCCGACGGGATCGAGGCGACGAAATAGGCGATGAACCACACGCTCTCGATCAACGTGGTCTGTGCGTAGCTGAGCACCATCACGCTGCGCAGATGCGGCAGCAGCGTCCCGTTGATGACGGTGATGAACCCCCACATGAAGAAGAGCGTGGCCAGCATCGACAATGCGGCGCCATAGGGTGCGCCCGCGCCCGACGGGGCGCCGGTCTGGGGTTGAACGGGAACGGCTGGCATGGGCTTGTTCTTCTCCTGGGGAAGGCTGTTCTAGAGTGCGACCGGCCAGCCATCGTCCGTCCAGCCGAGCGGCTGGATGCGGAGCGTCGGCACGCCGCGCGCTTGCGTATCATAAGCGTGGTAGACGATGTAATCCTGCTTTGGTTCACGCAGGATCGCGACATGGCCGGGCCCGACGAAGCGCTTGCCGCGATCGAGGTCGGCATGCAGGACGAGCAACCCGCCGCCGTCCATCATGCTCTTGCCCTTCCTGTCGAGATACGGGCCTGTCGGAGCCTTCGAACGGCCGACCACGGTGTAGTAAGTGCTGGCCGCGCGCCGGCAGCAAAAGTCGAACGACGCGAACAGATAATAGAAGCCGCCGCGCCGGATCACGAACGGCGCCTCGATCGCACCCGGGCTCGGGCGGCTGGCGATCGCGTGGACCCTGGTCTCCCCCGCGGAACGCAGCCCGGTTTTCGAATCCAGCCGTACCAGCTTGAGCCCCGACCAGAAACTGCCGAACGCCAGCCATTGCCGCCCTTCGGCGTCGTCGAACACATTCGGGTCGATTGCATTGAAATCGTCGTTCGGGTCCGATCGGATCACCAGACCCCTGTCGGTCCAGACAGGGTTGGCGAGCGAGGGCGTGGTCACCAGCCCGATCGCCGAGCGGTTCTTGCCGAAGGTCGAGACCGAATAATAGACGCGGTATTCGCCCTGCGAGAAATAGACGTCGGGTGCCCAGATGCCCGACGCGCCCGGCACGGCGTCCTTCACCCATGCCGGCAGCGCGGCGAAGACCGGGGAGGTGCGCGTCCAGTTGGCGAGATCCTTCGAGATGCGGACATGGATCAGGCCCTTGCCGGCGCGCTCGTGGCTGGTCGTGAACAAATACCAGCTGTCGCCCTGCCGGATGATCGCGGGATCGTGCACGTCCGCGATGTCGCCGGCGAGGCGCGCGTCCAGCGGAGCCGGCGCAGACGGGCTGGTCTGCGCCTGCGCCGATGCCCCGGCGAGAAGCACCGCGAGCAAATAGCCGAGGCGGGAGATGCGGATGGTCCTTTCTCCCCCGCTATGGTCAGTCGAACGAGTAACGCAGGCCGAGCGCAAAGGTGCGCCCGAGAATCGGCGATCCGAAATTATGTGTGTCCGGTCCGCCCGCGTCCCCAAAGGCATGATAAGACTGGCTCAGTTCCTCGGTCAGGTTCACGGCCTCGAGCGTGACCGCCAGCCGCTCGTTTCCCTTGGCGGTCAGCTGGAGGTCTTTTCCCCTCTCTTGTCGTGCTCCCCGACGGGTAGGCCCGTTCGGACGAAGCGCGGCTTGATTAGTCAGACAAAAATACGAATAGCGCGGATAGGTGCAAGGGCTTTGTGCACGGCCGCGGCAGCTTTCCGGCAACCTGCACAAAAATATCGGCTTTTTCGCTGCACTTGACGCGACGCACAGGGCGGGTAGCCCGAATGAACAGATTGATTGCGCCGAACGGCGTATATAAGTCTGATTATTATCCGAATCGGAAGAGGATCCACAGGTTATGGCGTTCAGGCTCGTGCAGTTTCGCGATTCCACCGGCGAGCGGGGCGTTGCGGCGTTCCTCGACGATGCCGCGGTGCGGCTGGACGGCGTCGCCAGCACCTATGAACTCGCGCGCGCGGCAATTCGCGAGAACGTGTCGCTTGAGGCTGCGGCACGTGCGCGGGCCGGGGAGACGATCGACCTCGCGGCTGCCGATGCCGAGGGCCGGCTGCTCGCGCCGATCGACCATCCCGATGCCGCGCATTGCTATGTCACCGGCACCGGCCTCACCCATCTCGGCTCGGCCGAGGGGCGCGACCAGATGCACAAGGCCGCGGCGGGCGGCACGCTCACCGATTCGATGCGGATGTTCAACATGGGGCTCGAGGGCGGCAAGCCGTCCGATGGCAAGCCCGGCGTCCAGCCCGAATGGTTCTACAAGGGCGACGGTTCGGCGTTGGTCGGCCCGGGCGAGCCTCTGCCTTCGCCCGATTTCGCGCTCGACGGCAGCGAAGAGCCCGAGATCGCCGGAATCTACATCATCGACGACGAAGGCCGCCCGCGGCGGCTCGGCTTCGCGCTCGGCAACGAATTCTCGGACCATATCACCGAGCGGGGCAATTATCTGTGGCTCGCCCATTCCAAGCTGCGCCACGCCTCGCTTGGCGCCGAACTGCTCGTCGGCGAGCTTCCGGCGGACGTGCGCGGCACGAGCAAGATCGTGCGCAACGGCGAGACGATCTGGGAAAAGCCGTTCCTCTCGGGCGAGGCGAACATGTCGCACGCGATCGCCAATCTCGAGCATCACCATTTCAAATATGGACTTTTCCGCCGCCCCGGCGATCTGCACGTCCATTTCTTCGGCACCGCGACGCTCTCCTTCGCGGATGGCGTGCGGACCGAGGAAGGCGATGTCTTCGAAGTCATCGCGGCGCCGTTCACGCTGCCGCTGCGCAATCCGCTGACCACAGTTCCGGGCGGCGATGCGAGCGTGATTCCGCTTTGAGTCCAGTCGCGACTCGGAGATAGTAAGACAAATAATGCCCGGTAGCGGGCGCCGGCAAAGGGAGAGCGGCATGAAGCATTGGAAACTGGGCCTGTTGCCGATCGCGGCGACGGTGATGGCGGCACCCGCCTTCGCGCAGGCGCCCGCCAGCGTCACGGTGACGGTGGACACCGGCAAGGCCGGGCCGAAGATCGAGCCCGCAATCTATGGCCAGTTCGCCGAGCATCTCGGCCGCGGCATCTATGAAGGCGTCTGGGTCGGCCCGGACTCGAAGATCCCGAATACCAACGGCTATCGCAATGACGTCCTCGCCGCGCTCAAGCACATCAAGGTGCCGGTGGTGCGCTGGCCGGGTGGCTGCTTCGCCGACGAATATGACTGGCGCGACGGCATCGGTCCCAAGGTGAAGCGCCCGGTGCGGATCAACCGCCACTGGGGCGGGGTGACCGAGGACAATCAGTTCGGCACGCACGAGTTCATGAACTATTCGGAGATGCTCGGCACCGACGCCTATGTCGCGGGCAATATGGGCTCGATGGGTCCGCGCGACATGAGCCAGTGGGTCGAATATATGACCGCCGAGCAGGGCAGCCTGGCGGAAGAGCGCAAGAAGAACGGCCGCCAACAGCCGTGGACGGTCAAATATTTCGGCGTGGGCAACGAGACCTGGGGCTGCGGCGGCAGCATGCGGCCCGAATATTCGGCGGATCTTCACCGCCGCTATGCCGAGTTCGTAAATGCGCCCGCGGGCAAGCCGAAGATCGTCAAGGTCGCCAGCGGCGCCAATTCCAGCGACTATAATTTCACCGACGTGATGATGCGCCAGGCGCGCGACCGGATGAACGCGCTGAGCGTCCATTATTACACGCTGCCGACGGGCAAGTGGGACAAGAAGGGTGCCGCCACCGGCTTCTCCGAGGACGAATGGGCTTCCACGCTCGGCCGCGCCATCTTCATGGACGAGCTGATCAGCAAGCATGCCGAGATGATGGACAAGCACGACCCCGAGAAGAAGGTCGCGATGTACGTCGACGAATGGGGCACGTGGTACGATCAGGAATCGGGCTCGACTCCCGGCTTCCTCTATCAGCAGAACAGCCTGCGCGATGCCGAAGTCGCCGCGCTGACGCTCAACATCTTCCACCGCCACACCGATCGCGTGAAGATGACGAACATTGCGCAAATGGTGAACGTCCTCCAGGCGATGATCCTGACCGACAAGGCCCGGATGGTGCTGACCCCGACCTATCACGTCTTCGACATGTACGTGCCGTTCCAGGGCGCCACGCCCTATGCGGCCGAGGTAAAGGGCCCGACCTATGAAAAGGCCGGGTTCAAGGTGCCGATGGTCGACGTGTCGGCGGCGCGCGGGACGGACGGCAAGCTCTATCTGTCGCTGACCAACACCGATCCGAACAAGGCGGCACGCGTGACGACCAACCTGTCGGGCAATGCCCGCGGGCGCATCCTGACCGGGCCGGCGATCGACACGCACAATACGTTCGACAAGCCGAACACGATCATGCCCGCCCCCTATTCGGCGCGCAGCTCCGGCGGCAAACTGGTGCTCGACTTGCCGGCCAAGTCGGT
>JASLBO010000096.1 GCA_030146605.1 Sphingomonas sp.
CCTCGACCGGCAACGCGATGTAATCATCGCGCATTTGCGTGTTTGAAGGGGCCGTCCGGGCAACCGGGCGGCCCTTTTCATTGCGCAATCCGGCTGCACGCGGCGGCCCGCGAAAAAAGAGCTTGGGCGCGGACTCAAAAATCCTTAACCACGTGTGGAACCAGCCAAAAAGAGGGCGTGATGCTCGTTCCGCGTATTGTTTCCATCATGGCCGTGACGGCCGCCCTGTTCGCCGCCGCTCCCGCATCGGCACAGTTCTTCCTCAAATCGCGCGACTTTGCCGGCGCGCGCGTGACCGGCGCCGAACCCGGCATGACCGGCCCCGCGCTTCCCGACGCCACCCCGGCCGAACTCCGCGCCGCGCTGGTGTGGAATCTTCGCGCCGCGCTCAACGTCGCGGCCTTGCAGTGCCAGTTCGAGCCCACCTTGCTCACCTTGGGGAATTACAATGCAATCCTGAAGGATCACGAAGTCGAACTGCGTGAATCATACGTAACGCTCGAGAAATATTTTACACGCGCGTACAAGAACAAGAAGGCCGGACAAACCGAACTCGACCGGTTCGGCACGCGCGTCTATTCGGGCTTTTCGACTGTCTCGGGTCAGCTGTCCTTTTGCCAGACCGCCGCCACAATCGGCCATGATGCGTTGTTCGTGCGCCGCGGCGCGCTCGGCGAGCTCGCGCAGGATCGCATTCGCGAGCTCCGCGCCAGTCTCGCCTCGTGGGGCGAACAGTTCCGCCGCAGCGTCAGCTATCAGGCGCTGACCTTCACGCCGCTGCCGCCGTTCGGCAACAACAAATGTTGGCGCAAGGGCACCTATCAGGCGAAGAAGTGCGGCGCGCTGCGCGTCGCGACGCGCTAGCAGTCCCTTGAAGCTCCTCCCCTTCAGGGGAGGGGCGAAGAGCCGTTCAGCGCAACCCGAGCAATTTGTGCGTCTGGAGCGACAGCCGCCACCGCGGCCGCTCCATCGCCAGCGCGACCGCCGCGCGGATATTGGCCTCGCCCGCGGCGTCGTCCATTGGCTGGACCAGGAAGTGGGCGAAGTCCCAGCCTTCGATCGCGTCCAGATCGGTGCCCGGCTGGGGCCAGACCAATTTGAGCTCGTCGCCCGAGCGTTGCACCACCACGCTCCCCGCTTTGGGACTGATGCATATCCAGTCGATCCCGGGATGCGCGGGCAAGGTGCCGTTGCTTTCGATCGCGATGCGGAATCCGCGCGCGTGAAGCCCGTCGACGAGCGCATCGTCGATCTGCAGCATCGGTTCGCCTCCGGTGAGCACCACGAAGCGGCGCTCGGCGTCCTTCCTCCAATGCCCGGCCACGGCATCCGCCAGCGCATCGGCATCGGCGAACTTGCCCCCGCCCAGCCCGTCGGTGCCGACAAAGTCGGTATCGCAGAAGCTGCAGATCGCCGCCCCGCGATCCTGCTCACGACCCGACCACAAATTGCAGCCGGCAAAACGCACGAACACGGCACGCGCGCCGGCGTTCACCCCCTCGCCCTGGAGCGTGAGGAACATTTCCTTGACGGCGTAGCTCATGGGACGGTCGCGTAGCCCGTCGGATCGGGAACGCCCGCCTCCTCAAACCCTTTCGCGCGCAGCCGGCAGCTGTCGCACAGCCCGCAATGCAAGCTGCCCGGCGCGGGATCGTAGCACGACCAACTCATCCCCAGATCGAGCCCCAGCCGCATCCCTTCGCGGACGATATCGGCCTTGGTCATGTCCTGCAGCGGTGCGCGGATGTGGAAGGGCTCGCCCTCGACCCCCGCCTTGGTCGCCAGCTCGGCCAGCTTCTCGAACCCGGCGATGAATTCAGGCCGGCAATCGGGATAGCCCGAATAATCGAGCGCGTTGACGCCGATATAGATGTCGCGCGCGCCCGCGGCCTCGGCCCAGCCGAGCGCGAGGCTGAGGAAGATGGTGTTGCGCGCCGGCACATAAGTGACCGGAATGTCGTCGCCGACACCGTGCTTCGGCACGTCGATCTCGGCGGTCAGCGCCGATCCGCCGAAGGCGCGCAGATCGAGCGGCAGCACGACGTGACGCTCGGCGCCGAGCAGCTGCGCAATCCGGCGCGCCGCGGCGAGCTCGACCTGGTGCCGCTGATTATAGTCGATCGATAGCGCGAGCAGGCGATGCCCCGCCTCACGCGCACGCGCCGCCGAAACCATCGAATCCAATCCGCCTGAAATCAGGGCAATAGCAACGCTGTCGGTCATGATGCCGCCGCTAGCCGGTTTCGCGCTGCAACGCAAAATGGGCCGCGGTGAAGCGGCCCAGTTGGAAATTTGCCAGAGAGGAGATGCTCCACGAAGGAGCGAGGCAAGTTCTAAACGGGCAAGGTTAACGAATCATAAGCGTCCTGCTTCAGCTGCAGGCGCCGGTCCGCCGCCCCTCGAACCGCTCGGAGAAGGGCGCGCCGTTGGCGACGCCCTGCGTCTCGAGATTGATCACGCGCGGCGTGTCCACCGAAATGGTGGTGCGGCCGTGGCCATGGCTCGGACAGGTATAGCGGATCGTCGCCGAACGCTGCGTATTCTCCATCACGAAATGCTCGCACTGGGCGTTGCCGTGCACGATCTGGATGAGCGTTGCGGGATTGCCGACGCACAGCCGGCGCAACGTGCCGTCGACGCTCCTGAGCTGCCACTGGCCGTGCTCGATCCCGGCCAGCGCGTTTGGCGCGGCACTCCGCTGGGCGGGCGCGCCCGCGGCACCGAACAGGACCAGCGCCGCCAGGATTGCGGGACGCATCATACGCTTAAGCACCATAACCACTCCCCACAGGGCGCAGCGGCATCCGGCGTCCCTACGAATGCCGCGTCCGCGGTCGGGGCAGATATGGAAAGCCAGGCCCGCTTTACAACGGCTGTGAAACGAAATCTGTCAGCTTCAGCGGGAACTTGGTCGAGCAGAATGCACAATCGACGCTGATCACGCCTTCTTCATCGGCCATCGCCGCACGCTCCTCTGCCGGGAACTTCGAAAGCACCTGGCTGATATATGCCGTATCGCAGCGGCACCCGCGCGAGAGCCTGGCCCCGCTCAGCAGCCGCACCTCGGGCTCCTCGTTGAACAACCGCCAGACGATATTCTCCAGCGGAAGGGCCGAATCGGCGAGTTCGTCCGCGCCCATCGTCGCGGCCAGCGCCTCGACATGCTGCCACTCGGGATGATCGAGCCGGACGTGCAGCCGCTCGCGCCCGACCTCGCCCTCGGGCAGATGCTGGAGGAAGATGCCCCCGGCGATCAGCCTGCCCTGCGCATCACGGTGCGTGCCCAGGCGGATAAGGCTGGGGATCTGCTCGGACTGGAGGAAATATTGCTCCGCCGCCGCCCCGATCGAGCGCGCGTCGAGCGGCACGATCCCCTGATAGCGTTCTCGCGTCGTCACCTGGTCGAAAGTCACCGCCAGATAGCCCTTGGCGCACAGCGCGTTGAGCGTCGGGTTCTTGCCCAGCTGCGACAGCCGCTCGGCATCGAACTGGACATAGCCGCGCAACTCGCCGTCCTTGTAGTCGCACACCAGCAGATTGACGATCGCCCCCGGCGCCTGCGCCTGAAGCGTCATCTGCCCCTGCGCGTCCTTGAGCGTCGCGCCGAGCAAGGCGGTCAGCGTCAGCGCCTCTGCAAGCAGCTTTTCGATCGCCGGCGGATAGGCATGCGCCGACAGGATTTGGTCGAGCACCGGCCCCAGCCGCGCGACGCGGCCGCGGGCGTGGCGATCGGGAATGGTGAAGCTGATGACGCGGTCGAGGTCGGTGGTAGGGGCGGTGTTGGTCACGATCTTCTCCAACCGTTCGCCCTGAGCCTGTCCAAGGGCGGCTCGCCGCAAGCGCATGCCCGCGGAAGACCACCCTTCGACAAGCTCAGGGCGAACGGAGATTTCAGGGTTCGGGAGCCTAGATAGGAAGCGTTGCCGCTCCCGCAACTCAGCCGATCTGGCCGAAGCACCAGCGCAGGACCGACTTCTGCGCGTGCAGCCGGTTCTCCGCCTCGGGCCAGATCAAGGATTGTGGCCCGTCGATCACGGCGTCGACCACTTCCTCGCCGCGATGCGCGGGCAGGCAGTGGAGGAATGCGGCGCCGGGCTTGGCTACGGCCATCAGCGCCTCGTCGACCTGGAAGGGCATCATCGCGGCGAGCTTGGTCTCGGCATGCGCCTGCCCCATCGAGATCCACGTATCGGTGACGATCACGTCGGCGCCCTCGGCCGCCTCGCGCGCGCTGCCGACCACGCGTGCCCGTCCGCGTCCGCGCGCGACATCTTCGTCGCTGGGCTGAAACCCCTGCGGGCATGCCGCGACGACGTCGAACTGCATCAGCCCGCCTGCTTCCATGATCGAGGCGAGAACGTTGTTG
>JASLBO010000117.1 GCA_030146605.1 Sphingomonas sp.
CATGCAGCCGAGGAAGCGGTTGCGGACATCCTCCTCGACGCCCTTCAGCGACTTGGTGAGGATGTCGGCATCGACGCTGCGGATGAGAGTCGAGAGATTCTTGTCGTCGAGCTCGAGCAGATTGTCGAAGACGAACATCGCTTCCTCGATTGCTCTGGCGACTTCGCGATCGATCTTGGCGAGCTTGGGCATGACGCGCTGCTCGGTGACTTTTCGCGCGCCGGACAGGATCTTGGCCGCCTCGCGCGTGCCGCCGAACTGGAGCCCGATCGACTTGCGGCCGCCGGCGGCACGGGTGGCGAGCATCGCCTCGAGCGTCTCGATTGCCTCGGGCGGGACCGGGCCGAGCTTGGCAACACGGCGCAAAATTTGCGGCTGGACGTCCTGCGGCAAGTGATCGAACACCTGCGCGGCGACTTCGGAATCGAGCTGGGCGAGCAGCACCGCGGCGATCTGCGGATGTTCCTCGGCGATCATTGCGGCGATCTCCTCGGGCTCGAACCATTGCAATTGCTCGAGCCCGGCGCTGGCGGCGGGGGGCATGATCCGCGCGAGCACGCCCTCGGCGCGCTCGCTGCCGAGCGCTCTGGTCATCATGCCCGATATCTGGGGGCGCGGATCGAACACGACGCTCGATCGCCCGCGCGCCTTGAACACGAAATCGTCGAGCACCTGATCGACTTCGGCCTCGCTGACATCGGCGACGGTGAACATCGCGCGGCCGAGATCGCGGACCTCGTCGGGATCGAGCTTCTGGAGGATGGCCGCGGCCTCCTCCTCACCGACCAGCATCATCAGCACCGCGGCGCGCTCGACGCCGTTGAAGCTGCGCAGCGCGTTCATGCCGCGTCCGCCTTGATCATGTCGCGGACCGCCAGTGCCGCACGCGCGGGGTTTTCCCGCGTGAAGCCGCGGACCAGCCCGACGCGGTCGTCATAGCTGTTGCCGCGATCGTCGAGCATGTCGATCGACACGCTGGGGACCGGCGCGGATGCGCCTTCGGCATTCGGGTTGCCGATCGGCAGACCGGGGCGCTGACCGGCGTCGTCGCGCTTCTTGAGCAGTGCTTTGGTGAGCGGGCGAACGCCGAGGAACAGGACGAGCAAGGCGATCACCAAAGCCGTAGCGTTGCGCGCCGCCATCGGCACCCATTCGGCTTCGTACCAGGCCGGTCCCACTTTGCCGGCATCGGGGGTTACGCTGAACTTGCGGCTGACCACAGTGACCTGATCCTGCCGCTGGGCGCTATAGCCTACGGTGGCGCGGACCAGCTCGTTGATCTGGTTGATCTCGGCGATTCCGCGCGGCTTGCCCGGCTCCTCGCGCAGCAGCACCGCGACCGACAGGCGGCGGACATTGCCGGGCGTTGCGCGCGTCACCGAGATCTCCTTGCCGGTCTCATAGGTGCGCATGAAGCTGTCGCTCTGTTTGGTCTGCGGCGCGGCCGGGGTGGCTGGCGCGGCCGAAGCGGTAGCGCCGCCTGCATTGGGCGCGACCAGGGTGCTTGCCGGCGGCGGGGTGTTCGAAAGCGTGCCGGGGATGCCGCCGGGCGCCTGGCCATCCTTCGAAGTGCCGGTCCACGCACCCTGCTCGGCACGCATCACCTGACCTGCTTTGTCATAGCTTTCGCGGGTCGCCTGGCTCTCGTCGAGATCGACATCGGCCTGGACCTCGGCAGTGAAATTGCCCGCGCCGACCATCGGGGTGAGCAGCTGCGCGAGTTGCTCGCGATATTTGTCCTCCACACGGCGCTGAAAATCGATGCGGGTGTCGCCGGCGCTGGCATCCTTGCCGCCCGATTTGGAAAGCAACGCGCCCATCTGATCGACGATCGTCACTGCATCGGGCTGCATCCCCGGCACCGACGAGGCGACGAGATTGACGATCGCGCGGATCTGCGCCTCCCCAAGCGCACGGCCCGGCTGGAGCTTGAGGATGACGCTCGCCGAAGGCGCGGCGCGATCCCGAACGAAGGCGGACGCCTCGGGCGTGGCGAGATGGACGCGCGCCTCGGCGACGGCGTCGATTTCCTGGATCGAGCGGGCGAGCTCGGTCTCGCGCGCCTGGCGCATGCGTTCGCCTTCGACGGCGCGGCTGACCCCCATCGGCAGATTGTCGAGGATCGCATAGCCGCCGGGCGCCGCCTTGGGCAGCCCTTCGCTGGCGAGCAGCATCCGCGCCTTATGGTAATCGTCTTCGGCAACGGTAATCGAGCCGGAGGCGTCGATGCTGTTGGCGATGCTGGCGCCTTCGAGCGCCGACGAGATCGCGGCCTTGTCGGCATCGCTGACATTGGCGAACAGGATTCGCTGGGGCGAAGTCGACACCATCGACCAGGCGAGGAAGCCGGCGAGGATCAGCCCGACGAGGAAGACCAACGGCAGGCTGCGCTTGACCGCGGGCTGGCCGAGCAGGCCCGAAACCTGCCTGAGCGGATTGCGGGCCGACACGGCGGCATCGGTGGGTGCGAGTGCATTGCTCATCGGATCAGACCGGCATGCTCATGATGTCCTTGTAGGCGGACAGGAGTTTGTTGCGGACCTGCAAGGTCGCCTCGAAGCCGACCGAGGCCTGCTGGCGCGCCAGCATCACCTTGGCGATGTCGATCGTCTCGCCGCGCTCATAGCTTTCGGAGAGCGCACCGGCCTGGGCCTGCGCCTGATTGACCGACTTGAACGCGTCCTGGAACGTGTCGGTGAAACTGGCGGGTTTCGCCTCGGCAGGCGCGGTTGGCGCCGGAGCCTGCTGGGCGCGGCTGAGCGCAGCGTTGCGCTCGAGGATCTGCGAACGCAGCGCCATGACGCGGTCGATGCTCATCGGGGCAGTGACGGCGCTCATGCCGAGATCGCCTGGGCGATGTCGTCACCCTGTTCGCGCGCCTTGGCGAGGCGATAGCGCAAGGTGCGCTCGGAGATGCCGAGCCGCCGCGCGGTCTCGATCCGGCTGCCGTTGCACTCGGCCAGCGTCTCGCGGATCGCCTGGAACTCGTGCATCTGGACGATGTTGCTGAGCGTCTCCGGACGCTCCTGCCGCGTCTCGGGGCGGCGATCGAAGATCAGATGCTCGGCGCCGATCGTGTCGCCGGGCGCGAGGAGCAAAGCGCGCTGGATCACATTCTCGAGTTCGCGGACATTGCCCGGCCAGTCGTGATCGCCGAGAATCTCGACCGCCTCGGCCGTGATCCACGGCAAGGTCGAACGGGTGCCCGCGTGTCGCAGCACCATCGCCGCGGCGAGCGCGGCGATATCGCCCGGGCGCTCGGCGAGCGCCTTGGTGGCGAGCGGGAAGACAGCGAGACGATAATAGAGATCGGCGCGAAAGCGACCGGCGGTGACTTCGCCCTGCAAATCGCGATTGGCGCAGGCGATGACCCGGACATCGATCTTCTCGGGCGTCGTGCCGCCGATCGGAACGACTTCGCGCTCCTGCAGCGCGCGGAGCAATTTGGCCTGGAGCCCGAGCGGCATCTCGGCGATCTCGTCGAGCAGCAAGGTCCCGCCGTTCGCGGCGCGAAAGAAACCCTGCCCGCCGGATGATGCACCGGTGAACGAACCTTTTTGGTGACCGAACAGCATCGCCTCGAGCATCGACTCCGGCAGCGCCGCGCAATTGATCGCGACGAACGGGCCGTCGCGGCGGGTGGAGCCCATGTGGATCGCCTTGGCGAGGACCTCCTTGCCGGTGCCGGTGGGGCCGTTGATGAGGACGGTGATGTCGGAGACCGCGACGCGCTCGGCGAGCGCGAGGAGCGCAAGGCTCTCGGGATCGGCGGCGACCGGCTCGTACGGCCCCCGCGCCATCGCACTGGCGAA
>JASLBO010000160.1 GCA_030146605.1 Sphingomonas sp.
CGAAGTCGAGCCCCTCATCAGGGTCGAGATCGAACACCAGCCGATCGGGCTTCTCGATATCGGCGACCGGTGCCCCCCAGCCGTGGAACTCGATCGTCCCCATCTGTACGCAGGCCATAATCCCGTCGAGATCGTCGACATAGAGATAGGGCTGCACGCTGCCGTCCTTCTCGCGAACGTCGACGTGATGAACGGTCTCGCCGAAGCTGCCGGCGTCGTGCTTCTGGAAGAAGCAGTGCCTGGCCCGCCCCTGCGGGCAGCGGACGAGACTGATCGGGCGGTTGCCGAGCCAACGCAACGCGATCGGCGCGACCGCGGCGTAATAATCGGCGAGCTCGCCCTTGGTGAGCGCGGATTCGGGATAGATCACACGCTCGCGGCTGCTGATCTTGATGCTGGATTGCGCGGCCGGAGCAGGGGTTTCGGGAAGCGGCGCTGGCTTCTCGGCGACGACCTCGTCGGGCTTCTTGTCCTCGCGCAATGCGATGAAGCTGGCGTGACGGATGACGTTCTCGGCAGTGAATTCGCTGAAGGCGACTTCGGCAACGAGCTTCGGCTCGATCCAGCGCGCCCCGCGCGCCTCGGGACGGGGGACCTTCACCGGCGCCTGATCCACGGCAATCCTGTCGAAGCGATCGCGAAGATCCTGCAGCCTCGCCTGATTGAAGCCCGTCCCCACCTTGCCGGCATAGGCCAGGCCGTCGGATCCGTTGACTGCCAGCAGGAGCGAACGGAAGCCGCGGCCTTTGGCATCGCTTGGCGTCCAGCCCACGATGACGAACTCCTGGCGGCGGATGCACTTGACCTTGAGCCAGGATTTGGTGCGCGTGCCGCGATAGGGCGCGTCGGCGCGCTTGGAGACGATCCCCTCATAGCCTTCGCGGCACATCGTCTCGAACAATTTCTCGCCGGCGCCGACGATGTGTTCGGAGAATTGGATACGCGCGTCGGCGCCTTCGAGCAGCGCGCGGAGCTTCTCCTTGCGGGCGAGCTGGGGGAGCTTGGTGGTGTCCTCGCGGTCGGCGAGCAAGTCGAAGGCGAAGAAGGTCAGGCCCTGCCCGCCGGCGGAAATCGCTTCCTGGAGGGTCGAGAAATCGGGTTTGCCGTCCTTATAGGCAATGATCTCGCCATCGATCAGAGCGGGAGCGGGAAGGCTGCGCGCGGCTTCGGCGATGCCGGGGAATTTGCCGGTCCATTCGAGGCCCGAGCGCGTGTAGATTTTCGGACCCTTGGCCCCGGTGGCGATCAGCGCGCGATAGCCGTCATATTTGACTTCGTGGAGCCACTGGTTGCCGGCGGGAACGCTGTCGACGAGCGTGGCGAGCTGGGGCGGTTGGAATTCCGGCAGCTTCGTGTTCTTCGCCGGCGCGGCGTGCTTGGCGGTGCGCGCGGTGACTTGCGGCGACGCCTTGGTCGGTCGCTTGTCGACCTTCCTGCCCTCGGCGATCTCCTGCATCGTCCTACCGGTCTTGACGCTGGTCAGGCCGGTCTCGACGAGGAAATCGGTGGCGCCGGCATGCTCGTCGGTGACTTTGCGCAGCAGCCAGTTCTCGCTCTTCTCCTTGCCGCGCGGCTTCAAGCGGATGAGCATCCACTCGCCCTTCATCCGCTCGCCTTCGAGGCGGAAATGGAGATGGCCCTGTTCGAGGTCCTTCGCGCTCTTGCCCGCAATCGGCTCCCATACGCCGTCGTCCCACAGCATCACCGTGCCGCCGCCATATTGGCCCTTGGGGATCGTTCCTTCGAAATCAGCGTAGGAGAGCGGGTGATCCTCGGTGCGCACCGCGAGGCGCTTCTGGTCGGGATCGAGGCTGGGCCCGCGGGTGACCGCCCAGCTCTTGAGCACGCCGTCGACCTCGATGCGGAAGTCCCAGTGGAGCCGGCTGGCGTCGTGCTTCTGCACCATGAAGCGATTGCCGCCGGTCCGCGCAATCTTGCCCGCAGGTTCGCCGGTCTGGGTGAAATCGCGCTTGGCGTTGTATTTGGCGAGGAGGTCGGCGCTGTCGGCCATCGCTTATGCCCGCTTCCTCGCCGGCGCCTTCTTGGCCGGCGCGGCGGGCTTGGGCGGCGCCTTGGCCGCGGGCTTCTTGGCTGGCGTTTTCTTGACGGCGTCGTCCTTGCTCGCTCCCGGCTTTTCCAGCGACTTCTTGAGCGCCGCCATGAGATCGACGACATTCGAGCCGCGATTTGGCGGCGCGTCGGGATCGTCCTCGATGATCTTCTTGCCCTTGGCCTTCTTCTTGCGTTCGATCAGGTCCTTGAGCGCATCGACATAGCGATCGTGAAACGCCTGCGGATCGAATTTGCTCGCCTTCTTGTCGATCAGGGTGCTGGCGAGATCGAGGAGTTCTGCGTCGGGCTCGCTATCGGCAATGTCGCGGAAATAGCCCTGCGCCTTGTTAACTTCGTCGGCATAACGCAGCGTCTCGAGCACCATGCCGCGGCCGCACGGCTTCAGGCTCACCACATATTCGCGCCCCCGCATCGCCAGCTGCCCCAGGCCGACCTTGCGGCTGCGGCGCAACGCCTCGCGCAGCACGATGAACGCCTCCTCGGCAAGGTCGTCGGCGGGAACGACGAAATAGGGCTTCTCATAGTAGAGCACGTCGATCTCGTCGGCGTCGACGAACTGGGTGAGTTCGAGCGTCTTCTTCGATTCGAGCTTCACCGCATCGATCTCGTCCTGCTCGAGCAGGACATATTCGCCCTTCTCGACCTCGAAGCCCTTGACGATCTCGTCGACGTCGACCGGGCCGATGCCGGGCGCGGTCTTCTCATATTTTATCCGCTTGCCGCTCGGCTCGTGGATCTGGTGGAAGCTTATCTGCGCGCCCGATTTGGTCGCGGAATAAATCTCGACCGGGATCGAGACCAGCGCCAGCCTTATCTGTCCTTGCCAATAGGCGCGCGCTGCCATGCGGAAAACTCCTCGTTGCGAAGCCGATTCAATTCGCCAGAGCGGAGTCCGTTCCTCGACACCAAAATGGTGTCGGCGTAGGAGACGGGCACCATGACCACCGATCCCTTTCAGCTGTTCGATTTCTGGCTCGTCGAAGCACGGGCGAGCGAGCCTAACGACTCCAATGCGATGGCACTCGCGACGGTGGATGCCGGCGGCCAGCCCTCGGTGCGGATGGTGCTGCTCAAGGGCCATAGCCCCGAAGGGTTCGTGTTCTACACCAATCGCGGCAGCCGCAAGGCGGGCGACCTGATCGCGAGCCCGCGCGCCGCGTTGCTGTTTCATTGGAAATCGCTGCGTCGGCAAATCCGCATCGAGGGTCCAGTCGCGCAAGTAACCGACGCCGAGAGCGACGCCTATTTCGCGAGCCGAAGCCGCGATTCGCAGCTCGGCGCCTGGGCCTCCGAGCAATCGCAGCCGCTCGACGCGCGCGCGACCTTCGAGGCGCGGTACGAAGAGGTGCGCGCGCGCTTCGAAAGCGGCGCGGTGCCGCGGCCACCGCATTGGGGCGGATATCGCGTGGCGCCCGAACGGATCGAGTTCTGGCAGGACCGGGAACATCGGCTGCATGAACGCCGGCTGTTCCGGCGCGATGGCGAAGGCTGGTCCGAAGGACTGCTCTACCCATGAGTTTCTGGCCGTGAGCAATCTCGCGCGGCGGGCTGCGCTGGCGAGCGTCGCGTGCGCCCTGCTGCTCGGCAGCCTCAAGGCGTGGGCGGCGTGGCTCACCGGTTCGGTGGCGGTGCTGGCCAGCCTTGCCGACAGCCTGCTTGATCTGGTCGCGTCGCTGGTAACCTTGGGCGGGGTGCATTGGGCAGCGCAGCCCGCCGATGACGATCACCGCTTCGGGCATGGCAAGGCCGAGGCGCTTGCCGCGCTGTTCCAGGTGGCGGTGATCGCGGTGTCCGCCTTTGCGATCCTGTTGCGCGCGGGCGAGCGGCTGATGGCACAGCAGCCGAGCACCCATGCTGAATACGGCATCGGCGTGTCGCTGGTCGCGATCGGCGTGACGCTGATGCTGACCCGCTATCAGCAGTGGGTGGTGCGGCAGACCGGATCGCTCGCGATAGGCACCGATCGGATCCACTATCAATCCGACCTGTTCCTCAACGGCGCGGTGATCGCCGCGCTGCTGCTGGAGAGCTATGCCGGGCTGGCCGGCGCCGATGCGGTGTTCGGGATTGCGATCGGGCTGTGGCTGCTGTTCGGGGCGTGGCGCGCCTCGGTCGACGCGATCGACCAGTTGATGGACAAGGAGTGGCCCGAGGAGAAGCGCCAGCGCTTCGTCGAGATCGCCGCGCGGCATCCCGAACTCATCGGTCTGCACGATCTGCGCACCAGGACCAGCGGTGTGAAGGATTTCGTCCAGTTTCACATCTGGATGGACCCGCTCATGACCGTGCTCGAATCCCACGACGTGGTCGAGCGGCTGGAGAAAGAGCTGGCCGAGGAGTTCCCCGGGACCGAGGTGCTGATCCACGTCGATCCGGAAGGCCAGGTGGACGAACCCGGCAACCCGCTCGCGGAGACCGATTTGCTCAAGGACACGAGATGAAACTGCCTTTCGCCCAGATCGATGCGTTCGCCGACCGGCCCTTCACCGGCAATCCTGCCGCGGTGATCCCGCTGGAAGGGTGGCTCGACGATCGGGTCCTCCAGTCAATTGCCGAGGAGAACAACCTGTCCGAGACGGCATTCATCGTGGCGGATGCGAGCGGAGAGGCGGATTACGAGCTGCGCTGGTTCACGCCAGCGGTGGAAGTCGCCTTGTGCGGGCATGCGACGCTGGCGAGCGGGCATCACGTGCTGACCCGCGAGCAGGACCGCGACCTCGTACGTTTTCGCACGCGTCAGTCCGGGGTTCTCGAAGTGGCGCGCCATGGCGACGGCTATTTGATGGATCTGCCGGCCTATGCGGCCGAACCTGCGACGGTGCCAGGGCTGAGCGAGGCCTTGGGGGCGCAGGGCGAGACGCTGCGCCACCCGCGCGGCTATGATCTGACCGTGCTCGACAGCGCCGAGGCGGTGCTGGCGGTCACCCCCGATTTCCGCGCGCTTGGGGCAATCGGCGATACTCTAAACATCGTGACGGCGCCGGGCCGCGATACCGACGTGATCAGCCGCGTGTTCGCTCCAGCGGCGGGGATCGATGAGGACTCCGTGACCGGATCGGCGCATTCGGTGCTGGTGCCCTATTGGGCGAAGCGGCTCGGACGCATCCACTTCACTGCCTATCAGGCGAGCCGGCGCGGCGGGCATGTCGGCTGCGAGCTGGCAGGGGATCGGGTGATCCTCGGCGGGAAGTGCGTGACGGTGATCGAGGGTAGCTTCGCGCTCTGAATCCCTCTCCCGTGGGAGAGGAGTTAAGCGACCATCAATTCCGCCCGCTCGGTTTCCGCGATCCAGCCGCCGCCCAACACCCGATCGCCAGCGTAAAGTACCGCGGCCTGTCCCGGCGCGACGCCATATTCCGGGGTCTCGAAGGACACGCGATCGCCTTCGAGCCGCGCCGGCACCGGCTTGGCCAGCGAACGCACCTTGACGGCCAGCGGCCCGGCATGATCGCCGCCAAGCCAGTTGATATTCTCGATCCGCGCGGCACGGACCGCGAGCGCGCGCTTCGGACCGACCACCACTTCGCGGGTCACCGGATCGAGCCGGAGAACGTAGTAAGGTTCGGGCGCCCCGCCGATCTCGAGCCCGCGGCGCTGGCCGACGGTGAAGTGGATCAGTCCCCGATGCTCGCCGAGCTTGCGCCCGGCCTCGTCGACGATGGTGCCGTGAGTCTCCACTTCGGGACGCAGCTTCCTGACCAGCGACGCATAATCGCCGTCGGGGACGAAGCAGATATCCTGGCTGTCGGGCTTGCCCGCAACGCCGAGGCCGAGTTCGGCGGCGAGCTCGCGCACCCGCGGCTTCGGCAACCCGCCCAGAGGAAAGCGCAGAAAATCGAGCTGCGCCTGGGTGGTGGCGAACAGGAAATAGCTCTGGTCGCGCGCAGGGTCGGCCGCGCGGTGGAGTTCGGGGCCGTACGCGCCTTCGACGCGGCGGACATAATGGCCGGTGGCGAGGCAATCGGCGCCGAGATCGCGCGCCAGCGCGAACAGGTCGGTGAATTTCGGCCCCATGTTGCACTTCACGCACGGGATCGGGGTGCGTCCGGCAAGATACTCGTCGGCGAAATCGTCGATCACCGTCTCGCGGAAGCTCGACGCGTGATCGAAGACGTAATGCGCGATTCCCAGCTTGTCGCACACGGCGCGGGCATCGCGGATGTCGCGCCCGGCGCAGCAACTGCCTGCCCGACCGACCGCTTCGCCATGATCGTAGAGCTGGAGCGTCACGCCGATCGTCTCCGCGCCGGTACGCGCGGCTAGCGCCGCGACTACCGACGAGTCGACGCCACCTGACATGGCGACGACGATCCGCCGCGCGCCAAGCGGCTCGGCCAGTTGAAAGTCTGCGGGATTCACCACGCGCACATAAGCGCTTGTTGCCGTCTGATCCAGCCCGGCGCCGCAACGGATTGGAAAGGCAGGTTAAGCGACCGTTCCCATCGGCTTTACGGCGCCTTCATCCCGATTGGCTAAAGCTGGCCGACCAAGAGAGAAGAAACTGGATTCGGCCTGTGGACTTGAGCTTTGCCAGACTTGATCGCGATGTGGCGGTTACCGCCATGCCGACCGAGCTTGCGGTTTTGCTCGTTGGTATCGCCGCCCGTCAGGCGGCGAGCCCTACGGCGCGCGTCCAAACCAGGCTCGCTCTCAAGGCACCGGCCGACGCATTGCTCGCGCCGGCGCACGGCTCTTTCCACCGCGCCGCGGCGGTAATGCTGATGCGGTGGCAAAAGGAATGAAGCCGGCGTTTACCTAGGCGTTTTAGTCGTTGTTCAAGCGCCGGGCATAAAGGTGGTTGTGTTGAGTAACGGGGGCCCCCGCCCCGATGAGGCAAGTAGATGATTGAAAACCAGAAGATCCGTCCTGCGAAAGTGATCGGGCCGCTCGGCGAGCCGCTGACGCTCGATACGTTGCCGCCACCGAGCACGACCCGCTGGGTCGTTCGCCGCAAGGCTGAAGTCGTCGCCGCGGTGAATGGCGGCCTGCTGAGCGTGGACGAGGTCTGCGAACGTTACGGCCTCACCGTCGAGGAATTCGCCGGCTGGCAGCGCGCGATCGACCGTTCGGGCATGCCGGGGCTGCGCGTGACGCGCATCCAGCATTATCGCTCGCTCTACGAGCGCCAGCAGAAATACTGAATCAGCCCTTCCATCGTGTCATAGCGGCGCGTTTCCGAATAGCGGAGACGCGCCGCTGTCATTTCGCGAAGCGATCGATTGGCCAAAGTTCCGTGACCTCGATGAAATTCGATACGGAACCAATATGACCGGTCGGGAATTTTTGCTCCGTCGCCCGCCGGCCGGGCTCAACGGAGGGACTGTTATGAATCTTATCATTTGGCTCATCATCGGCGGTGTCGTCGGCTGGCTCGCAAGCATCATCATGCGGACCGATGGGCAGCAGGGTATCTTCCTCAACATCGTGGTCGGTATCGTCGGCGCCGCGATTGCTGGCTTTCTGTTCGGGACCGGGATCAACCAGGCTGTCACCGTAACGACGTTCCTGTATTCGCTGGTGGGTGCGATCATCCTTCTGGCGATCGTAAATCTCGTTCGCCGCGGCTCCGTTCGCTAAGCATTGAGCAAGTAACAAAAAGGGGCTGCCCGGCAGGGCGGCCCCTTTTTTCGTGCCGCGGCTATTTGAGCAGGAAGCGGACCGACAGCGAAACGCGCAACTCCTGCTCGCCGGCGACGACCGGCGTCGCCTGCGCATCCGCGCTGAACCGTTCGGCGCGCTGCATCACGATGGGCATCGGCGGCGTCATCGCGCCGCCCTCGGAGATCGACAGAATCCGGTCGACGCGGAGGCCGGCCGCCCGGGCATAGAGGTCGGCGCGCGCGCGCGCTGCCGTCACTGCTGCGGTGCGCGCCTCGTCCAGTGCCGCTTCAGGCTTTTCGATCGTCAGATTGGGCCCGGAAATATTATTGGCGCCTTCGCCCACCAGCGCGTCGAGGATCGTCCCGCTCTTCGCGACGTCGCGGAAGCGAACCGTGACCTGGTTGCTCGCCTGATAGCCGGTGATCACCGGCGGCTTGTTCTCCGCGTAGCGATATTGCGGGCTGAGCGCGATGCTGGAAGTCTGGATGTCGCGTTCGGCGACTCCCGCGCGGCGCAGCGCCGCCAGCACCTCCGTCATCCGCGTGCCGTTTTGCCGCATCGCCTCGCCGGCCGTGAGGTGCTGGGTGACCACCCCCGCCTGGATGATCGCAAGGTCCGGCGTCCGCGCGCTGGTGCCTTCAGCCGAAACCTCTAGCAGTGTGCCGTCGGCGGGCAGCAGCGCCGGCCGGATGTCCTGCGCAGAGGCCGAAAAGCTTGCGAGCGTCAGTCCCGCGGCTGTGGCGAACAAGGCAAGGCGAATCATCGATACTCTCCCGAAACCAGATTGGTTGCGCCGCCTTGCTGCACGCGGGCCGCACGCAAGCTGAACGAAGCCGGGGCCCTGCGTTCAGATACGACGCGTCATGACCATTCGATAAAATAGCAGCAGGGCCACAGCCCCCGCAGTCGCCGCGGCATAGGCCTGCCATGTGCTGTCGCGAACCTCGAGTCCGAGCAGCTGCGCCAGATAGAAAGCGATCAGCGCGCCCGCGATTCCGAACAGGATCGTGACGATAATGCCGCCCGGGTCGCGCCCGGGCATGATCAACTTGCCGAGCGCACCGGCAACGAGGCCGATCAGCAGCCATCCGAGGATACCATTGGGCATGCGATCCCTCCGTGAGGGCCCGTTCCGGGCCAGACAAGCGTTGCGTCAAGTCGCCGTCATTGCAACCGTTTCTTGGATCAAACGACCGCGAACTTGCGAAATAGGGCCAGAGCGGGCATTGCGGGAAGCGGGAAGCGAAACGGCTCTTGTCGTCGGTGCTTTATTCATCTAATACAGTGCGATCAAGGGGGCATCGGCCGGACTGGCCGGATTCGAAAGCTCGCACATTGAACTATGAGGCAGGGATGTTCGGACGGCAGGAGCGGCTGGAGTTCACCGGCGAGGAAACGACGCGCAAGAGCCGTCGTTGGCTATGGATCTCCGCCCTGGCGGTCCTCGTGGTGGTGGGCGCGCTCGCATTCTTCATGATGGGCAGCCCGAACCCCGAAGCGCAGAAGGGCGCGGCGGCAGGCAAGGCTGCGCCCGGCGGTGGTGGCCAATCGCAGATCCCGACCGTCACCGTGGCCGCTCCCGGGCGCAAGACGGTGCAGACGATCGTCACCGGCACCGGCAGCCTCGCGGCGCGCCGCGAGATGCCGGTCGGCGTCGCCGGCGAAGGCGGTGTGGTCACGCGTGTGCTCGTCGAGCCGGGCAGCTGGGTGAGCAAGGGCCAGGTGCTCGCTACTGTCGATCGCAGCGTGCAGGTGCAGACTGCGGACTCGCTCGCCGCCTCGGTGCGCGTGGCCCAGGCCGATGCGCGCCTCGCTCAGGCCGAGCTCGACCGCGCGCAGAAGCTCGTTGCCAATGGCTTCATCTCCAAGGCCGATATCGACCGCAGGACCGCGACGCGCGATCAGGCACGGGCGCGCGTCCGCGTCGCACAGGCCCAGCTCGGCGAGACCCAGGCACGCAATCGTCGGCTCGACATCCGCGCGCCCGAGGCCGGGCTGGTGCTAACGCGCCAGGTCGAGCCCGGCCAGATCGTCAGCGCTGGCTCGGGCGTGCTGTTCCGGATGGCGCAGGGCGGCCAGATGGAGCTGCGCACCCAGCTTTCCGAAGTCGACCTGCAGAAGCTGCACGCCGGCTCGTTGGCTGAAGTAACGCCCACCGGCACCACCCAGGTCTTCAAGGGCGAAGTTTGGCAGGTCTCGCCGGTGATCGATCCCCAGACGCGGCAGGGCATCGCGCGCGTCGCGCTCGCCTACAATCCGGCGCTGCGGCCGGGTGGCTTCGCCAGCGCACGCATCATTGCGGGCGGCGTGACGGCAGTGATGCTGCCCCAGTCGGCAGTGCAGAGCGACAATGACGGCAATTTCGTGTACGTCATCGACGACAAGAACCAGGCCGTGCGCCGCGGGGTGACTACTGGCGACGTGACCGAAGCGGGCGTGTCGATCACCAGCGGGTTGAACGGCACCGAGCGCGTGGTGCTCACCGCCGGCGCCTTCCTCAATCCGGGTCAGAAGGTCATCCCGAACCTTCAAAAGTCGAAGTAAAGGCGAACAAAGATGGGCTTCCGGAACATCTCGGCCTGGGCGATCCGCAATCCGGTTCCGCCGATCGTCCTCTTCATCGCGCTGACGATCGCGGGGTTCGTCAGCTTCGCCCGGATGGACGTCAACAATGATCCGGACATCGATTTCCCGATCGTGTGGATAGCGATCAGCCAGCCCGGCGCCGCGCCGAGCGAGCTCGAGAACCAGATCACCCAGAAGGTCGAATCGGCGGTTCGCAGCCTGCAGGGCATCGACGAGATCAACTCGACCGTCTCGGAAGGCAGCAGCCAGACCGTCGTCCAGCTCGACATCGGCATGCCGATCGATCGGGCGGTGGAGGACGTGCGCAGCGCGATCCAGCAGATCCGCGGCGATTTGCCCGACGGCATCCTCGAGCCGCAGATCGGCCGCGTCGACACATCGAGCGACAACGAAATCGCCAGCTTCACTGCTGTCGCCACCGACATGACGGTGGCGGATCTCAGCTGGTACATCGACAACAGCGTGGCCAAGGAATTGCTTGCGATTTCGGGCATGTCCGCAGTCGAGCGCAACGGCGGCGTCGATCGCGAGATCCGCGTGATCCTCGATCCCGCCAGGCTCCAGTCGGTCGGGCTCACCGCGAGCCAGGTCAACCAGCAGCTGCGTCAGGTCAATTTGAACGCCGCCGGCGGCCGCGCCGAGATTTCGGGTTTCGAGCAGTCGGTGCGCGTGATTGGCAATGCCAGCAGCGCCTATACGCTCGGGCAGACGCAGATATCCACCGGCGGCGGGCGAACGGTGCGTCTGGCAGACATCGCCAACGTCAAGGACGCCTATGCCGAGCAGCGCAGCATGGCGAAGTATAACGGCCATCAGGTGATCTCGTTCGACATCAAACGCGCCAAGGGCGCTTCGGACGTGATGGTGTTCGAAGATGCCGAAAAGGCGCTGAAGAAGCTCGAGGAGCGCAATTCCAAGGTAAAGTTCGAGCTACTCAACAACAATTCGAAATATGCCAAGCAGCAATATCACACCGCGATGGAAGCGATGATCGAAGGTGCTGTGCTCGCGGTGATCGTGGTGTTCATCTTCCTGCGCGACTGGCGTGCGACCGCGATTTCGGCGCTCGCCATTCCGCTGTCGGCGATCCCCAGCTTCTGGTTCATGGACATGCTGGGCTTCACGCTCAACCAGATGACCCTGCTCGCGCTTTCGCTGGTGGCGGGCGTGCTGGTTGACGACGCGATCGTCGAAATCGAGAACATCGTCCGGCACATGCGGATGGGCAAATCGGCGTACCAGGCGTCGATCGACGCGGCGGACGAGATCGGCGTGGCGGTGCTCGCCACGACGATGGCGATCGTCGCGGTGTTCCTGCCCGTCGGCCTGATGCCGGGCATTTCGGGCCAGTTCTTCAAGAATTTCGGCCTGACCGTCGTCGCCGCGGTACTGATGAGCCTTGCCGTGGCGCGATTGCTGACGCCGATGATCGCGGCCTATTTCCTCAAGGCGAAGGGCCATGCCAACCATGGCGAGGGCCGGATAATGGACGCCTATACCGGGTTGTTGCGCTGGACGCTGCGGCATCGCTGGTCGGCGGTGCTCGGCTATGTCGTCTCCCTCGGGGCGACGGTGCTCATGTTCGCCTCGATGCCGATGACGTTCCAGCCGGCGCAGGACCAGGACAGCGTCACTGCGACGATCGAGATGGTCCCCGGAACACCGCTCGCGGATACCGAGCGCGTCGTCGCGCAAGTCGCCGGCATCCTGCGTCAGGAAGCGCTCGTCACCGACATCTACAGCCGCAGCTTCGTCGGCAACGGCCGCGTGACCGCGCAGCTCAAGGAGAAGCGCGACGAAACCAGCACCGCGTTCGAGAAGCGGCTGGCGCCCAAGCTGATCGCGATCCCCGATGCGCGCGTGAACTTCCGCTCGCAGTTCGGCTGGGGCTCCAGCGGCCGCGACCTGACCGTGACCCTCGGCGGCGAAGACCCAGCATTGCTCAACGAAACCGCGAACAAGCTCGTCAAGCAGATGGAGGGGATGAAGGAAGTCGTGGCGCCGCGCGTGGCGGGTGACCTCAACCGCCCCGAAATCGTGATCCGTCCGCGGCTCGACCTTGCCGCGAACCTCGGTGTAACCACGGCCGCGCTCTCCAGCGCGATCCGCATCGCGACGCTCGGCGATATCGACCAGAACAGCGCGCGCTTCTCGCTTTCGGACCGTCAGATCCCGATCCGGGTGGCGCTCGACGAAGATGCCCGCGCCAAGCTGTCGACGATCCAGAACATGCCGGTGCAGACGCAGAGCGGTGGTTCGGTGCCGCTGTCGGTGATCGCCGATATCAGCTTCGGCGCAGGTCCGACCCGCATCCAGCGGCTCAACCTGCAGCGTCGCCTGGTCGTGGGCGCCGACCTCGCGATGGATCCGGCGACGGGCAAACCCTTCGTCAACAACGAAGTGATGAAGAAGATCAACGAGCTTCCCGTCATGAAGAACCTGCCGCAGGGCGTCGGCCAGATGACCGTCGGCCAGGCGAAGTGGCAGGCGGAGATGATCAACAACTTCCTCATCGCGCTCGCCTCGGGCATCTTCCTCGTCTTCGCGGTGCTGGTGCTGCTGTATCGCCGCTTCGTGTCGCCGCTGGTCAACATGGGGTCGCTGCTCAATGCGCCGCTCGGCGGGCTGATCGCGCTGATGGCGTTCGGGATGCCGGTTTCGCTGCCGGTGCTCATCGGCATCCTGATGCTGTTCGGCATCGTCGCGAAGAACTCGATCCTGCTGGTCGATTTCGCGCTTGAGGAGATGGCCAAGGGCGTCGACAAGTTCACTGCGATCGTCGACGCTGGCCACAAGCGCGCCCAGCCGATCGTGATGACCACTATCGCAATGGTCGCGGGCATGATCCCGACGGCGCTGTCGCTGAGCGGCGATTCGTCATGGCGCGCGCCGATGGGCGTGGTCGTCATCGGCGGCCTGATCCTCTCGACTATCCTCACGCTCGTGATGGTGCCGGCGTTGTTCAGCCTCGCGGTCGGGCTAGAAGGCTGGCTCGGGCCGCGGCTGTCGCGGCGCCTGCTCACCTACAAGGCCGGTGACGACGGCAGTCGCGTGATCGGCCAGGCGCAGGGCGGCGGGGCGATCGACCACAAGCCCGGGGACGACACGGTGCAGCCCGCGGAGTGAACTTCGGCGCCTTTCGAGTATTGGGGAGCGTGTGACGAGGTTGCGCGCTCCCCTTTCGCCAGAGGCCGCCCCCCCAGGGCTCAGGCGTATGCGGCTGGTCGCGACCGGGCTGCTCGTGTTGATGGCGACGGTCTTCCTCGCCGCCCGGCATTTCGACGATCTCCATCCCGCGATCGGCTATGTCCGCGCCTTCTCGGAGGCGGCGATGGTCGGCGGGCTCGCCGACTGGTTCGCAGTGACGGCATTGTTCCGCCACCCGCTCCATCTGCCGATCCCGCACACTGCGATCATCCCGCGCAACAAGGATCGCATCGCCGACACGCTCGCCGCCTTCCTCCGCGACAATTTTCTGATCCCCCGCGTCGTCGCACGGCGGATGCAGCAAGTCGACGTGGCGCGCGCCGCCGGTCGCTGGCTCGCCGATCCGGGTGCGGGCCGCGGGCGATTACGTGCTGGAATTGGCCGGCTCGCCGCCGACATGCTCGAGGCGCTCGATCAGGAACGGCTGGGCGGGATGGCGCGGCGTGCACTGGCCGAGCGGCTGCGCGGCCTGGAAATTGCGCCTTTGCTCGGCCGGGCGCTCGCCACGGCGATGCAGGAGGACCGGCACCGGCCGCTGCTCGAGGGCATTGTCCATTGGGCGGCCAAAGTGCTCGACGCCAACGAGCATATGATCCGCCAGATGGTGCACGAACGCGCCGGCTCGGTGCTGCGCTGGACCGGCCTCGACGAGACACTGGCCAACAAGATCATCGCCGGACTTGCCAAGTTGCTCGGCGACATGACCGAAAATCCGGCGCATCCGCTACGCGCCAAGGCCGAGGAAGGTCTGGCGCAGCTCGCGCACAACCTCCAGCACGATCCCGAAAAGCGCGCCCAAGTCGAGGCGTTCAAGAACGAATTGCTCGACAATCCGGCGCTCGGCGATTGGTGGATGGGCGTTTGGGAATCGGGCCGCGCGGCGCTGCTGCGGCTGGCGCGCGATCCCGATCGGGTGCTGGCGGGCGAACTCGGCAGCGCGCTGCGCCAGCTGGGCGAGACGCTGCAGGCCGACGCGCGGCTGGCGCGGACGATCAACCGCTTCGTGCGCCGCGCAGCAGTGGGCGCTGCGTCGGACTATGGCGACGGCATCGTCCGGCTCGTGTCAGACACGGTTCGCGGCTGGGATGCACAGACGATCACCGGGCGGCTGGAAAATGCCGTCGGGCGCGACCTGCAATATATCCGGATCAACGGGACGCTGGTGGGTGGACTGGTCGGGGTGGCGATCCATGCGGCGGATGCGGTGCTATAGCTACTCCCCTGCTCGCAGGAAGGGCCGGTCGCGCAGAGCGCAGCAGCCCATCAAGATGTACAGAATCAGGGAAAGGCCGGGTATTGAGCCCGGCCTTTCCAAGCTACCCGTGACCCTCAATCCTTCGCAGTGGCCATGGTCTCCGGCGTTGCGCCCTTCAGCATAAACTCGCCCTGGTCCGCGCCGTCCCAATAATGCGCGCGGACGCCGCGCACCTTGATCAGCGTGAGGCCCGGTGTGCCGACGCCCTGCTCGAACCACAAATCGAGGTCCTTAGTCCAATGCGCCTCGAACTGCGCCTTGTCCTGGATCAACTCGGCCTCGCCTTCGATGTGGACGAACAGCGGTTTCAAGCCGAGCAGCCCGCTCTTGCCGTGAAAGCTCAGCGCGCATTTCGGATTGGCGCGCAGGTCGCGGACGGTGCGGGTATCTTCGCAGGCGAAATACCAGCTATCGCCGTTATATTCGACGTCGCGGTTGTTGCTCATCGGGCGGCCGGCGATGGTGCCGCCCGTAGAGTGGGTGGAGAGTGTTGCGAAATCGATCTGCCTGATAGTCTCGGCAAGCTCGGCGAGTGTCTTCGTCATGCGTCGTCTCCTTGTTTCGGCAGAGAGAACGCAACTAACCTGGATTATCTCCAGTCGAGCTGCGCCCAGCCGCGCGCATCGGCAAGCTTCCTGAGCGGTCCGTGCGCGTTGACGGCGAAAGGTTCGTCTGCCCATTCGAGCAGCGGCGCGTCCGAAACGTGATCCGAATAGGCGCGGATATGCACATTCCGCCGCGAGACTCCCTCGCGCTTCATCCAGCTTTCG